>NZ_WXWH01000004.1:0-92185 GCF_009904905.1 Vibrio sp. V30_P3S12P165
GTGATAGTATTTGTATTAATTGAATAACTTTTAAACGATTAGCATAGGGGCTCTTTGTGGATTACGCCGTCATTACGCAATTAAAAAAAGATTTTTATGCGCAGATTGGTGCATTCCAGTCTCATTCTTTGCCTCAAGAAAAAACGACTTTATCTCTGTTAACGCCGGAAGAATTAAAGCAATTAGAAGAGATTTGGGTTGAACTAACGGTATGGAAAAAATCACAAAGCCATTAATATACGTATGCGCTTTTTATGCTAGATTGATCGATAAAAAACCCAGCTGAACGGTAAAGAAAGCTGGGTTTTTTGTTGCCGTTTTTTGAAAATGTTATATTATAACAAATGTTGAAATTGTGATCTTTTCGTTGAAAAAGAGGAGAGTCATCCCCATAGTAAAGTCACAATAACGTAGAAAGATGCATACCATTCCAGCATGCAGCCAGAAAAATTCAAGTGAGTGCAGATATGGCACAAGTAAGAGCCAGAGTTGATTTAAAAGTCGGTTTGAAAAGTAACATTGATGCAGAAATACTTTCATTCCAAGGGCTAAAAACAGAGAAAGAACATGTCGCGGTCATCTTCCAATCCGCGGATAAAACCCAACCAATTCCTTTAGTGCGAATGCATTCCGAATGCCTAACTGGTGATGTGTTTCATTCGTCGCGATGTGACTGTGGCGAACAATTAGAAGAAACCATCAATAAAATGGGTGAGCACGGAGGTATTATTCTTTATTTGCGCCAAGAAGGGCGCGGTATTGGACTATATAACAAAATTGATGCTTATCGATTACAAAGCCAAGGCATGGATACTTACCAAGCTAATAATCACCTTGGTTTTAGTGATGATCTTCGTGATTTTACCGAGGCCGCACAAATGCTCAAAGCATTGGGGGTAACGAGGATCCGCTTAGTGACCAATAATCCGAAAAAAGTTCGTGAGCTAAAAGAACATGGGATTGAAATTGTTGAGGTTGTGAATACTGCAGCTCACATTAAGCATGGAAATGAAAAATACTTACAAGCGAAGGTTGCTCATGGTAAACACAGCTTAAAGCTCTAATCATGCTTACAACCTCATTTATATGAGGTTTTTATCTTTAATATAGTCCTCCGGACAGTTTGGTTAAATGTGGTTCTTTTGCCATACTTAGTTCAATGCTAATTCTGTAGGGTGGGTTGTGATGAAACATCGTTTCCTGACGGTTGGACTATTACTTCTTTTTAGCTTTCCCCTCGCTGCAACGCCTTATTTTACGCAACTGGGGTGGCTAACCGCTGATGAAAACCGCACACTTTCCTTTTATTATCCTCAAACGCTAGCGCAGCTATATCATCATCATAATGATCAACGAATATGGACCGATATGCTGCTTCGTACCCAATTTGAAGAACAGTTGGAGTTGATCCATAGAGCTAAAATTAGTCCACTTTTTTCTCACCGCTTAGCGCTGTTGATTGATAAGAGGCAGCACGAGGCTTGGCTTGAATATGATTTGTTAGCTACGGATACGCTACTTATGTATCTAAGTTACGCAGAGCGAGCAGAAAAACAAGGAATGGATTGGTTTTTGAATGGTAATAAGCTCGAGCGTGCTTTACCACTTCCAAGTGAGGCGGCTCTCTTAGCTTTACATATTGCTGTTGGTTCAAAAACATTGGGTCACCTGATTTTTCGTTATACTCCGCAAGATCCCACTTATCAGCAGTTGATTTATGCTTATCGTTTTTTACGACCACTAACTGAAGTATTACTGAGCGATTACCAACAACGCGGGTTAAAAAGAGTGGGGGATAAACTTGAAGATCGGCAAACTTTAATTCAACGTTTAGCATTAGTGAACATTGATATAACCACTATACGTGATGATGTCTCTTGGTACGATAACTCTTTAGTGAAACCGATTAAACAGTTTCAGAAACTGCATGGCTTAGTATCAGACGGGATTATAGGCCCCAATACACTAAAATGGCTGAATTTATCTGTGGATGCTCGTTTAGGATTAATTGCTTTAAACGCTGAACGCATGCGTTTATGGCCGAGTTCCACCACGGCTATTGTGGTTAATCTGCCTAATTTTGAACTTAAATATTGGTATTCTGGAGAAACGGTATTTCAGTCTAAAGTGGTGGTTGGTCGTGTCACTCGCCCAACCCCAATCATGACGGTAGGGTTAGATTCATTAATAGTCAACCCAACTTGGAATGTGCCGTATAAAATTATGGTAGAAGATATTCTACCGATGGCTAAGAGAGATAGCCAATATTTAACCCGGCAGCATATGGAAATATTACCGCGTTGGGGATCGCAGCAAACGATGGATCCTGCTTTAATTGATTGGGAAAATATACAACCAGAATCGTTTCCTTATCGATTGCGTCAGCAAGCGGGATATCGAAATGCGTTGGGGCGTTATAAGTTTAATACACCAAATCGGCGCGCGATCTTTTTGCATGATACACCAAGCAAGCATTTATTTGATTATAGTTCTCGAGCGTTTAGTTCTGGATGTATCCGTGTTGAAAATGCCGATCTGTTTGCTAACACATTACTTAAAACGCAAGGGCTCGATGACCAAACAGATATGACCCAAAGTCGTGAGCCTAACTATGCCATCGCTTTAAAACAGCGTATTCCCGTTCAAATTATTTACCAAACTACGTGGTATGATGCCGGACAACTGCACTTTCGTGATGATATTTATCATTTAGATCGCGTCTTAACTCAATAATACTGACTAAAAAATGACATAAAAATAATATCTTTATTGTCAATAAGTAAGAGCAGTTATTGACCTGATTTATGTTAGCTTTAGCCATGAAAGGTTTGATTTTAGCGGCAGAGTTAGTTAATTTTCGCCCTCGCTTTATCAATAATGAAGGTCTTATTTTGCATTTGTCTCGTCGTCGTTTCCTGCAATTAACGGGGTTGGGGGCCGCTTCTGCTGCGGTATTTCCTTCATTTGTTCATGCCTCTTTACCTCAAGAGCCCAGAGTGCTGATGCTGAATAATCCGCACACTGGCGAGAGTCTTGAATCTTGTTATTTTAACGGTCATCGATATGTTCGCTCTGAATTGCAGCGGCTAAATCACCTTTGTCGAGATTTCCGTCGTAATGAAGTCTATCCAATGGATAAGCAACTGTTTGATCAACTCTCTCGCATCCAGGCTCTGCTTGGAACCGCAGCAAAGGTTGAGATTATTTCTGGTTATCGCTCTCCGGCGACGAATAAAATGCTCCTAAATCATAGTCGTGGAGGGGTTGCCAAAAAAAGTTTACACATGCTGGGACAAGCGATCGATTTTCGATTAGAAGGTGTCGAATTATCTTTGGTACATACTGCCGCGCTAAAATTGCAAGCGGGTGGTGTAGGCTATTATCCAAAAAGTCATTTTATTCATATTGATACTGGATTGGTTCGCCAATGGCGAGGAGCGTGACTTGTCAAATGACAGTGACAATGTCATAGTTTCTGCCATATTTTATGGTTATTGAACAGGTTTGCCTCATGTCTCTTAAATATCAAATTGTTCCTGTAACAGCTTTTGCGCAAAATTGCTCTATTGTTTGGTGCGATGAAACGATGCAAGGCATTGTGATTGACCCTGGTGGTGATGTTAAACAACTTAATATGTTGATTGATGAACTCGGTGTTCGTGTGGTCAACTTAGTATTAACACATGGCCATTTGGATCACGTCGGAGGAACTCAGCCATTAGCGAAGCTATTAGGTGGGATTGAGGTTCTTGGCCCGCATAAAGCGGATAACTTTTGGTTGCAAGGGTTAGAGGGGCAAAGCCAGATGTTTGGTTTTCCATTGACTGAAGCATTTGAACCCACTCAATGGCTAGAAGAAGGGGATACTATTAGTTTTGGTCAACAAATTTTAACCGTATTACATACCCCTGGGCATACGCCCGGTCATATCGTATTATTTAGTGAACAAGCACGGTTAGCCTTTGTCGGTGATGTGCTCTTTAATGGTAGTGTGGGGCGAACCGACTTTCCCAAAGGCGATTTCAATACATTGATTGATTCTATCAAGCATAAATTATGGCCACTTGGCAATGATGTGACTTTCATTCCAGGTCATGGTTCTATCTCAACATTTGGTCATGAGCGAGTCAATAACCCATTTGTGGCTGATGAAATGCCGCTCTATTGATTTTTAGCTACTCATTTGACTCGGCAGCGGCGAGATAGCGCCGGGTCAAACCGACAAATTCGCTAGCACTACGATCAAGATCCGCTTCTGCGATATACACATCAAAACCATAATATTCCCGCTGATAACGCATACGATTGGCAAGCATCGCCATTAATCCAGTATAGATGTGCCCCTTTTCATCTTGATATGGGGTTGAATCTAATACGATGTCTTCAAAAAGGATTGTTTGACTTTGCTGTTTAGCCCCTAAATAGAGTAGGGCGCGTTGACTTAACAGCATTTCTCTTGCTATTCGAGGGCAAATTGCCTCTAAAAAAGGAGAATAGTTTTTTAAGTGCAGGCCAATCCAAGGCAAAGGTTGATGCCATCCTTCTTGCTGATAGCTACAAATGCCAATATGTTGGATATTATTCCACTGAACAACCCAACCGCCATGATAAAAGTGTTGCTGGAAATGCGTTGCCGTTAGGGTAAATCCAACCCAGCTTTTACACAGCAATCCATATCCGACGCCAGTAAAGAGTAATAATCCACAAGATAATAGACCGCTTAACGGCCAGTCAACGAACAAGATCAGTAAGAAAAGGAGAATCACGAGCGGCAGTGCGAATATACGTTTCATTGCCGTTGCAGAATAAAAAGGATAATTTGATAAGTGTAGAGTCGGCATACAATCCTCATCGGCAAATATTAATGAATTGGTTGTCAATTTCTTTTATTCAATTTGCTTTTTATCTGCTGATATTTTAGTCGCTTGTCAGCAAAATGTCGGCTTTTCAGTATGAAGTTGACCAATGCCCTACAAATAACTCGTAAATTTTGCTATAAAACGCGCTTTAAATTTTCACCACTGTGTCCAACAGTGAAATGGAGAGATACTCGATGAGACTTGCTCATAAGCGTAACGTACAGGCGAAACTGCAAAAACGTATCAAAGCGATGGTGGCAAATATTGCTGATGTACCCAAAACGGCCAAGCCTGTAGCAGCGAAACCTGCTGTTGAAAAAAAAGCACAACCACAATCAAAGGTTGATAAGGTTTCAGCTCAGTCTCCAGTAGAAAGAGCATTAACTCCAAAGCAGCAGCAAGTATTAGACATTGTTGCAGCGAATGCAGCAGGTATTAATCCTAAAGCCATTGGTTTGGCGGCGGGACAAGAAGAAACCAAAGCTGCTTCTTGGGCAACGGGCGCTTTGAAAAAGTTACTAGAAGAGAACTTGGTCACCAAAGAGCAGCTAGCCGGTAATAAAGTTATCTATAAAGCGATTTAATCGGTCACCAATAACAAAGCCCCGAATTGTTCGGGGCTTTGTTATTTATCATGCCTAAACGGTGTCAGGTGTTTAAAAGTGATTATTCTGTTTTAGTGATACTACCAATTTCTAGCATGGGAGCAACATCCATGTTTTCAGCATTCATCATCGAGGATAAGCGCTGCACAGAGGAAAGCAATAAGCTCTGCTCCCAGTCATCTAACTGCCTAAATTGAGCAACAAAGCTGTCTTGTAGCGGCTGTGGTGCTTTGGCTAATAACGCTTTCCCTTCATCAGTTAAATAGGCATGGACTTTACGCTTATCTGTATTACTTCTGACCCGTTGCACATAATGATTTCGTTCAAGGCGATCTAATATCGTGGTTGCCGTTGCTTGGCTCATATTGGTGTGCTTTGAAAGCTGGCGGATGGTTACTTCTCCTAATGCCTCAATCGAGCGCATTAAAATCAACTGCGGGCCGGTTAATCCAGCATGTTTACTTAACTTTTTCGAGTGTAAATCGATGGCTCGGATAATTTGGCGAATGGCCACTAAGACTTCTTCATGCTTTTCCACAATACTTACCTACAACATCTGGAGAAATTAGCTCGGAACATACCTTAGTTATCATTAATTTGAAAGTATAGAATACGTTCTTTTTTATCCTCGTTCTTGAGCATGTATAGCAATAATGTGAAGAGTATTAATCTTTTGTTGTCAAATGAATTTTATTGACTTTTTGGTTATTTTTTCGGCTGAATCTGGGCTTTTCGGCCTTTTTACCATGATTTTTTGCTGTTTTACTAGATATATATCTGATTTTGTGTACCATATTGACCCGTTGTTATGCTCTATAGTTATGAGCACGAAATATATTTTCCTTGCCTATGTCGAAGTCTTGCGGAAATCTATTTCGTTGTCATGGTTATTGAGTTCTATTTAGAATCAATAAAAGAGAGGAAAAATGACACGAGGAATCGATAAATACAGCATCGATAGTACCGATTACACCGTTGGACAAGACAATGTTCAGAAGTGGGGGTTTGACGTCCACAATCCGGTGTTTGGTATTAGTGCTGGTCTGATTGTACTCTTTTTAGTCGCAACGCTATTTAGCGATGCTGATACCGCCAAAAATGTCCTTGATGGGGTAAAGTGGCAAATTATAGGGACGTTTGATTGGCTATTTATTTGGTCAGGTAATCTATTTGTTCTATTTTGCTTAGGATTAATCTTCTCCCCTTTTGGAAAAATTCGTTTAGGTGGTGAAGGAGCGGTTGCTGATCACACCTTTATTTCTTGGTTAGCTATGCTGTTTGCAGCAGGGATGGGGATTGGCCTCATGTTCTGGAGTGTTGCTGAGCCTGTGGCCTACTTTACAGGTTGGTATGAAACACCACTTGGTGTTGAAGCGAATACTCCGGAAGCAGCAAAGTTAGCGCTAGGCGCAACCATGTACCATTGGGGACTTCACCCGTGGGCGATTTATGCTGTGGTGGGGCTTTCTTTAGCTTTTTTCTGTTATAACAAAGGATTGCCACTTTCTGTCCGATCTATTTTCTATCCAATTCTTGGTGACAGAGCTTGGGGATGGGCTGGACATGTTGTTGACATTTTAGCCGTTTTAGCAACCTTGTTTGGGTTAGCAACCTCATTGGGTCTCGGTGCACAGCAAGCGGCTAGTGGGATTCATCATGTCTTTGGTCTCGATGCGGGCATTGGTTTACAAATTGTGGTGATCATTGGGGTCACGCTTTTAGCGACGGTATCCGTGGTTAGAGGCATTGATGGTGGTGTCAAAGTGATATCCAACATTAACATGGTAATTGCCTTTGCGTTGCTAGTGTTAGTGGCCATCATTGGTTATGCGGTAACCTTCGCTTCCATTCCTACCACATTCATGGCTTATATTGAAAATATCATTCCACTCAGTAACCCTCATGGGCGAGCTGATGAAGCATGGTTCCAAGGTTGGACGGTCTTTTACTGGGCTTGGTGGATCTCTTGGTCTCCATTTGTTGGAATGTTTATTGCTCGTGTCTCTAAGGGTCGTACTGTCCGGGAATTTATCACCGCAGTATTACTGGTACCGACAGCAGTGACGGTAATTTGGATGTCGGTCTTTGGTGGTTTAGCTATCGATGAGGTGATTAATAATGTTGGAGAGCTTGGCCATAAAGGGTTAACTGATGTATCACTGGCTATGTTCCAAATGTTTGATGGGTTACCTATGGGGACATTATTATCGATTATTGCGGTAGTGTTAGTATTGGTCTTCTTTATTACTTCATCTGACTCAGGATCGTTAGTGATTGATAGTATTACCGCTGGCGGAAAAATGGATGCACCTGTTCTACAGCGCATATTCTGGGCGATCATGGAAGGAGCGATTGCGATTGCCTTATTGTGGATTGGTGGTACCGAAGCGGTACAGGCGTTACAAGCTGGGGCTATTTCTACTGCCTTGCCATTTACCTTTATTCTCTTGCTGATGTGCGTGAGTTTGATTATGGGAATGCGTACTGAGCAGAAAAAGTAACATTGGTTGAGTGAATCATAAAGTGATGGATGGGTACTTTTATACCTAATTTCCCACTGAACTTGCTAAGATGATGAATAAAGGCACTAAGTCGCAATATTTAGTGCCTTTATTTTTTCCGATAATCTGGCATGAGTATATGCAAAAACTAAATAATCGATAGTGTGAATCATAGTGACATAATTCGTGCAACGCATGATAAATATGGTTACTATTTTGCCTGAAATTTTCTTCTATCGATGATTAATGACAATGAAACTAACTCTAAAACAAAAACTTATAGGTTCAAGCCTTTCAGCAGTGCTTGTGATGGCTACGGCGTTAACCTGGCTATCTGCCGATCAACTGAAACAACAGACTCACCGTGGTATTGTGGCTCGTGCCGAAGCCCTTTCATCGACCGCCGCGAAAGGAATTTCTGATTGGATTTCTATTCGAAAAAACATTTCGACAGCTTTTAATCAATATAGCTCTGAGCCGGATGTTGTTCCATTTTTACAACAAGCTCGTAACGCTGGTGGGTTTGATGATATTTTTTTAGGCACGTCGGATGGTCAGATGTATCGTTCTCATCCTGAGCGAAATCGTGCTGACTATGATCCAAGAGCCCGACCGTGGTATAAAGATGCCGTTTCTGCAGGCAGGCAGATTATCACCACTGCTTATCAAGATGCGATCACTAAAGCTTTACTGGTCACCATTGCTGAACCGGTTCGTGATAACGGACAATTTGTTGGTGTTGTGGGCGCTGACGTTTTAATTGATCAACTCATTACCGACGTTTTGAGTATGGATGCAGGCGATAAAGCTTATACCATGTTGATCGATACGCAAGATGGTAATTTTCTGGCTCATCCTAACAAGGCATTACTGCTCAAACCGGTTGCTTCGTTAAATAAAACCCTCAATATGACGGCCCTAGAACAAGCGGCAGTTCGTCATCAGTTGCTTGAATTGACGATCAATGGTCAAGAAACTCTGTTTTACTTTACTCCGGTGCCTAATACTCCTTGGATGTTTGCGGTGCAGATGGATAAAGCCACCGAGTTTGCTGCTCATCGTCAATTACTCACCGGTTTATTCGCGACTGCCTTGATTATTACGATCATTGTTGTGTTGATCGTGTCTTGGTTGGTTAGCTTTTTATTCCGTGATTTACTTCGTGTTTCAAAAGCGTTGGAAGAAATCGCGATTGGAGAAGGGGATCTAACACAACGGTTAGAACCACGCAGTGATGATGAAGTTGGACGCTTAGCGAAAAACTTTAATATTTTTGTCGGCAATATGCACCATATGGTCAGTCAGTTAAGCCAGATTTCTCAGTCATTGTCTGCTCAGTCTCAAATGACCGCTGCCCATGCGGAAGAACGAAGCGCCCGTATTCGAATGCAGCAAGATGAAGTCAATATGGTGGCCACCGCGATCAATGAAATGGCCGCAGCAACGCAAGAAATTGCTAATAATTCTGAAAATACCGCCCAAAACTCATCGGAAGCGGTTGATGCTTGCTCGCATGGTGCAACGCAAGTATCACAAACTCAGAATTCGATTCATTCTCTAGCACAAGAAGTTCAGGTTGCAACCGATGTTATTCAAGAATTAGAAGAGCACGGTAACCAGATCAGCACCATACTTTCAACGATTCAAGGCATTGCAGAACAGACTAACTTGTTGGCACTGAATGCGGCGATTGAAGCTGCGCGAGCAGGGGAGCAAGGGCGAGGTTTTGCCGTTGTAGCGGATGAAGTTCGGGTGTTAAGTCAGCGAACGCATGCATCAACGCAAGAAATTCAAAATATGATTGAAATGTTGCAAAGTACAACCGGTAAAGCGGTGAGCATTATGAATGATAGCCGTCGCTTGGCGGATACCAGTGTTGATGATGCGAACTCGGCCGCAGCCAGCTTGATGCAGATCCATCAAGCAGTTGAAAATATTAGTGATATGGCGACTCAAATAGCTTCTGCAGCAGAAGAGCAAGCCTCTGTTACGTCTGAAATCACGCGTAATACGGTGGGAATTCGTGATGCTTCTAATGATTTAGCGCAAGAAGCTCATGAAGCGGCTTCGCAAGCGGCAGAGTTGTCCCAACTTTCTTATCAATTGGATGAAGAAATTCGCCGTTTTAAATTATAAATAGCAGTGTTAACTAAATCGGAGGAGCCAAGGCTCCTCTGATTATAACCAGAACAATCGCACCGGGTGCTGAAGAGAATAGTGATGGGCGATTTGTGCCTGCATTAATTCAGCCGTTGCAATAGCATCGGTTAAGGCATGATGTGGGTGATAACTCGGTAGCCCATAGCGCTCCCGGGTTTGCCCTAATCGTAGCGATGCCTTTTTTTTCCCTTTTAATCGGTTCCAAAGGCCTGCGGTTATTTTTTTCTGGATTTGAGCCTCAATTTCCATCGTATCAATAATAGGAAACTCGATACCTTCATTGATTCGGCGTTTAAAGGCCTGATCTAAAAACTCACGTTCAATTTTATGGAAATGAACCACGATCACTTTGCCTGTTAATTGCTCAAGTAAGTCATCAATGATCTCACTTAAGTCGGGCGCACCCATAATATCGCTATGGGTGATACCGTGAATAATGACAGACTCTTCATCTAATTTCTGGCGAGGTCGAACGGTCCAATGTTTTGCTCTATTGAGATAAATTCGCTGCAGAGTAAAAGGCACTAAACCAATCGTAATAATTTCATCTTTATCGGCATTGAGGCCCGTGGTTTCAAAGTCCATCGCAACAAATTCCATCTCGCCAAGCTCAGTATTACCACTGGTAATTTCTGCTTGATAGAAGTGTTTTAACAATGGCGAATGAACAACCGCTTGTTTGGCTCGATATTTATAAGGCCAATCAATGCTCGGCGTTTGAAAAAGTCGTTTCATGATCACCCTTACTTAAAGTTACTACTGGCCTGATAGCGATATTTGAGGAAATTTTGGGCATTGCTTAAGATTTGAAAAGCATCTTTTAAATTTCGACGTTCAAATTCAGAAAGATTTTCAGGTTCAATATTGTTATCTGGCTGAATATCATTTTCCACATCTAGGGCTTGGTGGCGAATGCGAACCATCGAAATAAATTCCAGTGCATCTCGCAAATCTAGCCCTCGACCTTTAGGCAAGATCCCTGCATCAATTACATCATCTAACCGCTCAAAAGAGTTCTTTGAGCGAGAACCAACCGCAAGCGCGTGAACACGAATTAAATCTGCTAGTGGTGCGGTTCCGCGGCGTTTTAAGTTGATTGAATTGTTATGTTGACCATCTTTTTCCATTACAAAATTCTTAAAAAAACCAAGTGGAGGCGTGCGATTCAGCGCATTGCGAGCTAAACAGGCGAGAAAGCGGTTATTGCGTCTTGCTCGACGAACAATAAATCCATTGAGTTGTTCTGCCCATTTTAATCGCCCATAAACACCATCTAAATCAAAAAAGATGGATGCATTCAATAGCGCTTTCGGGTTTGGGTTATCAATCCAATCGGCAAAACATGTTTCCCACTGCTGGCGTGTCATTCGCCACATTGGGTTGGTCGCCATAATATCGCCAGTACAATAGCTATAGCCACATTTATCCAAGGTATCACAAACCAAGGTAGCGAGTTTGGCAAAATAGTCGCCGTGTATCGTTTCATCATAGCTGTCATCAAGAATAATCGCATTGTCTTGATCGGTGACGATCAACTGCTCATCACGTCCCATGGAGCCTAATGCTAAAAAGCAGTAGGGGATCGGTGCGGGGCCAAGCTCTTCTTCTGCTAACTCAATGATACGTTGCTTGAAACTCCGTCCAATGGTTGACATTGCGGTGCCGACCATATGGGAATTTGCATCTTCATTGACTAAACGAACAAAAGCGTCTTTCACTTGTTTAGAGAGCTGAGCTAAATCATCGGCGCTATTTTGTTGGAAAATACTACTCACGAGTAATAAGGAATTTTGCGATTCATAGCGGACAATATCGGTAATTTCTATGATGCCGATAGGGTTATTTTCTTTTAGAACCGGAAGGTGATGCACGTTATAGCGTAGCATAGTGAGCATGGCTTCATAGACATAGGCGTTGTGATCGAGTGAAATAACCTCGCTGGTCATGACTTCAGTGACGGGCTGACTATGATCGAGATCGGTCGCAATCACACGTCGGCATAAGTCACGGTCTGTGATGATGCCAACGACTGGGCTACTGTCATCTTCATTATCTTGCATAATATTGGGGTCAATGATCAGTAGCGATGAGACGTTTTCTTCTGACATTTTGACTGCTGCATCTTGAATCGACGCATCGTTATACACAAAAGGTGCTTCACGGGTGAGTAATCGCTTAACCTTGGCGGTGGTTAAATCATTTTGTTCGGCTGTGTTGGAAATGGCTTGACGTAGGCGTGCACTATCTTGGACTTCAACATAATCGGCAAAGGTATCATATTCATCATAAAGTTTCTGAAATATAGCTTCAGGAATACAATAGATCAATGTATCTTCAATTGCCGTCACCGGAAAGCTGACTTTGTTGTTGGTTAATAGCCCCATCTGGCCAAACAAGCCACCTTCGGTGATTCGGTTATACAGTTCGCCTTTGCGTCGATAAATTTCAACAACACCACTTCTTATCATGTATAGATCTTGAATATGATCACCTGCATGAATGATTGGCGTGTCTTGGCGAAAGTAAGCAATTTCTACATGATGAGCAATATCTTGCAAGATATGTTCTGGAAGCTCATTAAAAGGAGGGTATTGGGTGAGGAAGTTTTTTATTTCTAGTAATTCGGCTTCCATGAAGTAACTCCTGTGGTTTCTCAGAGAAAATGTGAGTAGGGTTTAATCAACCTTAGCTAAAGTTGAATCAGAAGAAGGCGAGTGTTTTTTCATGTAAAATCCTACCAAAGGATTTTAGTTTATCTCGCTGAATATTCTCAATATTGGTGATGAGGTATTGTACCAAATGTGAGCAATGAAGAGCGAAGAAAAAGAGTTGGGTGTACCCAACTCTTAAGTAAGAGGTTATTAATGCTTATAATACCGCTTTAATACCGTTACACAGTGGTGACATGTTCGATTTCGTCATTCCGGCAACGCTGATACGGCCTGAACCCACGATATAGATAGCAAACTCTTCTTTTAAACGTTGAACTTGTTCTTTGCTCAATCCAGAAAATGAGAACATGCCATTTTGACGTTCGATGAAACTAAAATCAGCGGCTACCCCGATATTTTTCAATGTCGTCACAAATAACTCGCGCATCTCTTGGATACGTACGCGCATTTCGGCAACTTCTGCTTCCCATTCTGCACGAAGTTCTGGATGGTTGAGAATATAAGTAACGACCGCTGCACCATGTGCTGGCGGGTTGGAGTAAATTGAACGGATAATAGCCTTCACTTGAGAAAATGCCGTTTCTGCCACAGCGGTTGAGTTTGCCACTAAGGTGAATGCACCCACTCGTTCGTTGTATAAGCCAAAGTTTTTCGAGAAAGAACTGGCGACTAAAATCTCTTGGTTATATTGAGAAAAAATACGTAGCCCAGCTGCATCTTCTTCTACACCTTTGGCAAAGCCTTGATAGGCAAAGTCAAATAGTGGTAATAAACCTTTATCGGCAACTAGCTTTGCTAATCTTTCCCATTCTTCTAATGTTGGGTCAATACCGGTTGGGTTATGGCAACATCCATGAAGTAGCACCACGTCACCCGTATTTGCTTGCTCAAGATCTGATACCATCGCAGCAAAGTCTTTATCTTTCGATGCGGCGTTATAATAAGCATATTGAACGGTCTCGAGTCCAGCGGCATTAAACACCCCATGATGGTTAGCCCATGTTGGGTTGCTGATCCAAATTTTTACATCACCTAATTGGCGTTTAATAAACTCACCGGCAACGCGTAGTGCTCCAGTCCCCCCCGGTGCTTGCGCTGTTTTTGCTAACTGATTGTTTACGATAGTAGAGGTATCGCCAAACAATAGCTTTTGCACCGCAAGGGCATATTCAGCGGTTCCCTCAATGGTCAAATAAGACTTGGTCTTTTCTGATTCAAGGAGCGCCGCTTCTGCTTTTTTTACGGTTGCAAGAACAGGCGTTTGTCCCGCTTCGTTTTTGTAGATGCCCACACCTAAGTTGATTTTTTCTTTTCGAGCATCGCTTTTAAACTCTTCAGTTAAACCAAGAATAGGGTCCGCCGGGGCCGCCACAACTTTTTCAAACATAATATTCATCCATGTAAAGTTAAAGTGAGAAGATTGTTTTCAGTTCTTTATACCTTTCTGGCTGCATACTGACAACCATAGTCCAATGGAAACTGAAAAAAACCTTCGCTTAGCGAAGGTTTTTTGATTGTGAAAGCGGTTTAGAAGTTGGCACTGCGTGGTGTACGAGGGAATGGAATCACATCTCTCACGTTACCCATGCCTGTCACATAAGAGACAAGACGCTCAAAACCAAGGCCAAACCCGGCATGAGGTACAGTGCCATAACGGCGTAAATCACGATACCAACCCATATGTTCGGGGTCGATACCCATCTCAATCATACGTGCATCAAGTACATCTAAGCGCTCTTCACGTTGCGAACCACCGATAATTTCACCAATTCCTGGTGCTAATACATCCATTGCGGCCACAGTTTTACCATCTTCATTCATGCGCATATAGAAAGCTTTAATGTCTTTGGGATAGTTTTTCACAATGACAGGTGCTTTAAAGTGTTCTTCGGCCAGATAGCGCTCATGCTCAGAAGAAAGGTCAATACCCCATTCAACGTCAAATTCAAATTTGCGACCAGAATCAAGCAGAATCGAAATAGCATCGGTATAGTCAACTTGTGCAAAGTCTGATTGTACAAATTGCTCTAAACGTGTGATGGCTTCTTTATCAATACGTGAAGCAAAAAATTCAAGATCGTCACGACGTTCGGTTAATACAGCGTTGAACACATACTTAAGCATGTCTTCAGCTAGCTTAGCGACATCGTTTAGGTCAGCAAAAGCAATTTCCGGCTCGACCATCCAAAATTCTGCTAAGTGACGGCTAGTGTTTGAGTTTTCCGCGCGGAAAGTCGGGCCAAAGGTGTATACTTTGCTCAATGCGCAAGCGTAAGCTTCAGCGTTTAACTGACCCGAAACGGTGAGAAAGGTCTCTTTGCCGAAGAAGTCTTCGTTAAAGTCAATATCGCCGTTGTCTTTACGGGGCAAGTTGGCTAGGTCGAGAGTAGATACGCGGAACATCTCGCCCGCACCTTCAGCATCAGATGCGGTAATTAACGGTGCGGAAACCCAGTAATAACCTTGTTCATGGTAGAAGCGATGAATCGCTTGAGCCAAACAGTTACGAACTCGGGCTACCGCCCCGATGACGTTGGTACGAGGACGTAAGTGGGCGACTTCTCGTAAGTATTCAATAGAATGACGCGTTTTGGCCATTGGATAGGTTTCAGCATCTTCAACCCAACCTACGACATTAACCTGTGTAGCGGCTAATTCAAAGTCTTGGCCGCTGGCTGGAGATTCAACCACTGTACCGGTAATTTCAACAGAACATCCAGTAGTCAGTTTTAAAACTTCATCTTGATAATTATCGAGATTATTCGGAACCACGGCCTGAATCGGGTTGAAACAAGAGCCGTCATATATGGCAAGAAAAGAGATTCCAGCTTTGGAATCGCGACGTGTACGGATCCAGCCGCGAACAGTGACTTCACTGTCTACTGCAAGCTTACCGCTTAATACGTCTTTTACAGGCGCGTAAGTCATGTTTGATATAGTCTCCATTGAGGTAAAAATTCAACCCAATGTTCATTCACAGTCTTTTTACTAAAAAATAGGCTAAACATTGGGTTGGATTAAATTTTACAGATTCAATGGCACATATTACCTGTCAATTTTTCTGCATCAACCATTAATATCATTTCATTGCTCAATTCTTGTTCGAAAGCGTGAATTGGTTGAGCAATAATTCTAACTGCTGCGATAATTGAGCAAGATCAACGCTTATTTCTCGCGTTTGGCTTGCTGATTGAGAGGTATCATTGGCATGTGATGTAATCGTATCTACTTTTCCTTGTACTTCATGACTGACCGCAGTGGTTTGCTGTGTTTGTTCTTGAATACGATTAGCGTGAGTTAATACTTGCTGCATTTCTGTTACGACTTGACCCATTGCTATTGAAAGGGTTTCCACATCATTAGAACGCTGATGCGCGTCGCTACAAACTAAATCGACGGATTGTAAAGATGAGAGACTTTCGTGTTTGAATTCATCAATAATGTTTTCAATATTACTCGTTGCTTCAGTGGTTCGTGAGGCAAGATGGCGAACCTCATCGGCCACAACGGCAAAGCCTCGTCCTTGTTCACCGGCTCGGGCTGCTTCGATGGCGGCATTCAGCGCGAGTAAGTTAGTTTGATCGGCAATAGCTTGTATCGTATCTAATATGGTTGACACTTGTAGGGTTTGTTGATTTAGATGTGATATTTTTTCTTTGACTGACTCGATGTTGCCTACTAATTGCTTGAGCTGTTCACTGGCGGTATGAGCTTGTTGGGCACTTTGTTGAGCAACATCGGTTGTATGAGTGACCAGAGAAGAGGCATCTAAGGTTGCTGTTTCGACTTCCGTTTGCTTGGTTTGCATTTGTTCAATATTAAGCTGTACGTCAGCGGTTTCTTGCTGCTGATCGTTTGCGGCTTGATCGGTCGTTTTGGCAACGCGAGTCAGTTGTTTGGCACTATGAGCCAGAGAGTGAGAGGTTTGTTGAACTTGCTGCAAACTGTTTGATACGGTTTCCAGCAACGAATTAATTGAGTTTGCAAGCCACCCTAGTTCATCATTGCGTTGATTGGTGAGTCTTTGAGAGAGGTTTTTACTTTCGCTGACTAAGCGCATAAAGCGTGAAGTTTGTTGAATCGGGCTGATGATGATGTTTCGAATTAACGTCAAGGTGAGGAGAAATCCGAGTAACGCGATACTCGCCATGATAGCGACCCCAATCCAAGTCCGGTGCCTAACCATATTATTTAAATGGTTAAGATTATATTCAAGACGAATGACACCCAAGACTTCGCCTTCTGGTGCAATATGGCAGGCGATACAGTTTGTTCCCCGATAATCAGCGCTCGATTTCATCGGCAACGCCACCACCAGTCCAGTTCCCCAGTCAGCTTGAAAGGGTTCAATAACGGTTTCACCCTTAAGAGCACGTTGATCAATATCATCGACAGGTTGTTGCTCTTCACCTCCTGGACCATAGAATTGATCCACTGATGCTGAGCGTAGGATTCGCACCTGTTCAATACCTTCTTGAGCTAATGCTTTTTGTCGTAGTGTTTCTTTCTGAGCCATTGTGCCAGTAAGCATCATCATGTTGAGACTATCAAAATAGTTACTGGCTTTATCGTGCAGTTGTTCGCTAAGAACTGAATGGATCAGATCGCGTTGCTGTAAGTATTGGTAGAGCGTTGAGCCGGTTAGTACCAGTGCAAAAACTGATAGTAAGGTCAGGAGTAATTTTGTTGTTATTGTCATAAGAATAGTGTTGTTATTAAAATGATACTGACATTGTGACTATATCGTTAATGGTAAGTATCGCCAATGCGAGGTTCGATGGACTGTGACTCTAGGCGAAATCTGATGATTGGATATGTGATGTAGTAAACGTATTCTATATGCTCTTGTCTCACTCCCGTTGATTACGTAGTATTGCGGCTCTTTTTAAAAATCCCGAGTAGTGAGATGAAAACCGAAATTTATAAAGAGTTTATGTTTGAGGCGGCCCACCGTTTACCGTATGTACCAGAAGGGCATAAATGTGGCCGTTTGCATGGGCACTCCTTCTTAGTTCGACTTTATGTGGCGGGAGAGGTTGATCCTCACACTGGGTGGTTAATTGACTTTGCAGAAATCAAAGCGGCATTCAAACCGATTTACCAGCGTCTAGATCACTATTATTTAAATGATATTGACGGGTTAGAGAATCCAACCAGTGAAGTGTTAGCAAAGTGGATTTGGCAACAATTGAAACCTAGCCTGCCTTTGCTCAGTAAAGTCGAAATTAAAGAGACTTGCACCGCTGGGTGTGTGTATACCGGGTAGGGCAAAATAAAAAGCCTGATGTCAGAGCATCAGGCTTAGTATACTCAGAGTTTTGTGTCGAAATTAGCAGATGACTTTCACGGCTAACCCACCTTGAGAGGTTTCACGATATTTCGCATTCATGTCTTTTCCGGTTTCAAACATGGTTTCGATCACTTTATCTAAAGAAACTCGCGGTGCGGAAGAGCGACGCATAGCCATACGGGTTGAGTTAATGGCTTTAACTGCCGCGATTCCGTTTCGTTCAATACAAGGCACTTGTACCTGACCTGCTACAGGATCACAGGTTAAGCCTAGGTTGTGTTCCATTGCGATTTCTGCAGCCATACACACCTGTTCTGGACTGCCACCTAATAGTTCGGCTAATCCCGCAGCCGCCATGGAACAGGCGACACCGACTTCGCCCTGACAGCCTACTTCTGCTCCAGAAATTGAGGCATTTTGTTTATAGAGCCCACCAATAGCACCCGAGGTAGCAAAATAGCGGATATAATCTTTTTCTGTGACGGTTTGAATGAACTTATCGTAATAGGCGAGTACTGCCGGAATAATACCACAAGCTCCGTTAGTCGGTGCTGTTACGACACGACCACCCGCGGCATTTTCTTCATTGACGGCAAAGGCATACATATTTACCCAGTCGACTACGGCCATCGGGTCGTTAGTGGTTTTTTCTGAGGTTAATAATTGTTGGCGTAATGCTGCGGCACGGCGTGGTACACGTAAAGGACCCGGTAAAATACCTTCGGTACTCATACCTCGCTCCATACATTCACGCATTGTGCGCCAGATATTGGCAAAATAGCGGCGAACTTCTTCATCCGAATGAATAGCTTTCTCATTGGCCATCACCAACGTGCTAATAGATAATCCATGCTCTCTACATTGATTGACCAACTGTTCGGCACTGCTAAATGGGTAGGGAACTTGGATCGGCGAGTCAATGGTTTTACCAAAGTTTTCTTCATCGACAATAAAGCCGCCACCGATCGAATAGTAAGTTTTGGTATAAACGACTTGTTCGTCGATCCAAGCATGGATTTGCATGCCATTTTCGTGGAGTGATAAATTGGTTTTATGAAAATTCATTCCGCCGTCACGGGGGAAGGCGACGGTATGACAGTGCATGCCGACTGGAAGGCGTTCGGTTTCTTCAACACGAGCAATGAAGCTGGGAATTGCATCAATATCGACTTTTTCAGGAGTGTTTCCTGCCAAGCCCATAATAATAGCAATATCTGTGTGGTGACCTTTCCCTGTCAGTGATAATGATCCATAAACATCAACGGTAATTTTAGTGATGTCGCGCAATTTTCCCATCGCGCGCAGGTCATCAATAAATTGTTTTCCCGCTTTCATTGGGCCGACCGTGTGTGAGCTTGACGGACCGACACCAATTTTATAGATATCAAATACACTAATCATATTGATTGCCTCAAAATCAGGCCCCCCTTATAAAGGGAGGCCTATTTATCAATTATATTTTATGTTTTAAGCTCATATATCCTTCTTACTTGAAGTCGCTATGCCGATGACGTTTGCTTATCCCAGCCATATCGTTGAACGCTATTCATGGGGCTTTTCTCACTTGCTGCCTACCTGCAACGCCAAGTCACCTAGAAGAATACATTGATGCATAGATTAAAGAGCGCCGTAGATTACAGAACTAATAGCAGCAAAACCACAAATAACTGTAAAAATTTGTACCGGTGCCGATGTCTTATATTTTGCCATTGCAGGAACATTTTTCATGGCAAAAACCGGCAGTATAAACAAAATTGCGGCGATCATTGGAGCGCCCATCGTTTCGATCATGCCTAAAATACTTGGGTTAATAATAGCAATGATCCAAGTTGTGAGAACGATAAAGACTAATGAGATCTTTTCAATTTTGCTAATGGAGAGTTGGCTACGTGATTTGACTAATCCGACTAAACCTTCATGAGCGCCTAAGAAGTGGCCAAAGTAACTCGACGTAATTGCAGCGAAGGCGACAATTGGACCTAGATAAGAAATCAATGGTGATTCATGCACATTAGCAAGATAAGACAATACACTGATGTTTTGTTCTTGCGCCATATGAAGTTGCTCGGGCGTCAGAGACAGTACTACCGAGAAAACAAAAAACATCACGAAGCCCATTAACATCATAGCTGATCCGGCGGTAATCATATCTGTTTTTGCGACAGCATTATCACCATGCTCAAGACGTTGTACCTTAGTGAATTGGCTAATGATCGGACTATGGTTAAAAGAAAAAACGATGATAGGAATAGCAAGCCACACAATGACCGGCATTGCCGACCAATCTGGTGAGGTTTCCATCATAGAGGTATTCCAGTCTGGAATCAGAAAGAAGGAAAGTGCGAGTAAAATAAAAACCAGCGGATAAACCATGGCCGATGTTGCTTTTAGCATCAGCTCTTTACCAAATACCACTCCTGCAGTCATGGTTGCAATGAGTGCACCAGAGAGTAGCCAACGCGGAATTGAAGCCATACCGATTTGATGGACTAAGAAAGAGTCTACGGTATTGGTAATGCCGACACCATAGATGAGAACAATAGGGTAAATGGCAAAAAAGTAAGCAAAAGTGATAAGGTTAGCGCCAGTTTTACCAAAGTGTTCTTCAACGGTATCTGTAATATCAGAGTCAGGTTTGCTGGCAGAAAGGACGAAACGAGCTAATCCTTTATGGGCAAACCAAGTCATAGGAGCAGCGAGTAGGGCTAAAATAACTAATGGCCAAAATCCACCCGCACCAGCTTTAATTGGTAAAAAAAGGACACCCGCGCCGACGGCAGTGCCAAAAAGTGACAGTGACCATACAAAATCTTTATAGGTCCATTTACCAGAAGATTGTGTGGTCGATAAAACCTTTGTGGTTGTGTTCATGGGTAATTTACTCATTTTGGGAACAGGAAATAAATCGGATGCAATTTTGCGTTTTTTTTTACAATAAAAAATAGATCTAAATCATGTATTACCTGTGTTATTGAATGAGATGTCAAAAACTAACTCACGATCACGAAAAAACTGTGCTACATGTAAAAAATGTTAATGAATTGATTAGATAGATTTATTCGAAGTCGCATTTGACTAAGTTTATCTTATGACGAGCGTTTATTTGTGGCGATGACAAGATAAAAGTAGATAAAAAAGCCATACAATAAAAGCCGATAAATCGCGATTAATGGGGAAGATTAATGTGTTTTTGTAGCGCTTGAATGATTTGAGCGGTCATACCCCATATAAAATGATGTTTATATGGCAGCGCAAATACTCTATGCCAGGTATTTTGTATTTGAAAAGTACCACTATAGAGTTTACGTTGATCAAGTAAGTAACAGGCTGGAATTTCAAAAATTTCATCAACTTCATTAGGATCGATGCGAGCGTTATAACTGGCATCAATCAATCCCACAATAGGCGTGACCACAAAACGGCTGACGGTGACTAAATCGGGTAGTTTACCTAAGATTTCTATGTCACACATTGAGACACCAATTTCTTCTTGAGTTTCACGCTTAGCGGTTTGATAAAGCGATCCATCACTTTCTTCATATTTTCCGCCAGGAAAGCTAACCTGCCCCGGATGATGTTTAAGGTGAGCCGCTCGTTTTGTGAAAATAACATTTAATCCGTGCTTACGTTCAACAAATCCAACCAAGACGGACGCTTTTTGTAATGAATCAGGCGATAAATGAGCGGCACGATGGAGTGATTGCGCATGATAGTCACTGGGCATGGTTAAAAGAAAACGTTGTAACAGTTGATCTCTAGTCAAGTTAGCGGTGTCCATCGGTTCTCGATTTTTATCCTATTTTACTGTGCAAGAATAGGCAGGATACAACAGAGTTTATCTAACGTTTCCTGATATTCAGCGCCACAGTCACTGTCTGCGACAATTCCGCCCCCAGCCCACGCATACAATTGTTGTTGATGCGCGAGCAAGGTACGAATACTAATGCTGGTATCCATGCGTCCATGACGGCTGATATAGCCAATGGAGCCGCAATAAGCACTACGGCGATGTGGTTCTAACTCCTCAATAATCTGCATCGCTCGAACCTTGGGGGCTCCTGTAATTGAGCCGCCGGGAAAACTGGCGCGTAACAAATCGGTTTGTTGATAATGTGTATCCAACTGAGCGCGAATGGTACTGACTAAATGGTGAACGGCCGGAAAACTTTCGATGGCAAAGAGCTTAGGGACATGAACGCTACCAGGTTTGGCCACACGGCCAATATCATTACGTAGTAGGTCAACGATCATTAAATTTTCGGCTTGATCTTTCTCTGCTTCAGCCAGTTCCATCGCATTCATCCTATCTTGCTGTGGGTTATCACTCCGTGGGCGAGTTCCCTTAATCGGTTTGGTTTCAATCTCACCTTGATCAATGAGTATAAAGCGTTCCGGTGAAACGCTGAGAATCGCGCCTTGTTCTAGCCGTATGAAGGCAGAAAAAGGAGCCTGATTGCTCTGTTCTAATTTTTGGTAAGCGAGCCATTCACTACCTTGGTAACCAGCTTTAAAACGTTGAGCAAGGTTGATTTGATAACAATCACCCGATCGTAAATAGTGTTGTACTTGGGCGAATTTTTGCTGGTAGTGTTCTGCGGACATGTTTGAATGCCAAGCCGTAGTCAGTTGAAATGGTCGTGATTGTGATTGTGATTGTGATTGTGATTGTAGCCAAGTTTGTGCTTTGGTCAGGTTAAGACCCACCCAGTAAGCCATTTTTTGCTGATGATCGATGACGATTGCCCACTCATACAGGCCAATCGCCATGTCTGGCATCGATAAGTCATGGATTGCACGGGAGGGTAATGGTTCAATTTGTCGCCCTAGATCATAGCTAAAGTAGCCTAGCGCTCCCCCGATAAAGGGCAGATCAAGCTGGTTGTCAACATGAGGCAAATAGGTGGCTTGTAGTTGTGCTATAAGCTCAAAAGGGTCTTTGAGTGACGTTGTCACTCTTTGTGGTTCACAGATTTCGGTCTTATCGTCAAAGGTTGTTAAAGTCACAATCGGGTTAGCCACCACAATATCAAACCGGCTATCTGTATGCTGTTTTGATGGTGAGCGTAACAGCATGGCCCACGGAAGATGCTCAATCTGAGAAAAAAGCTGATGGGCGAGGTTTTTTTGATAGTTGATGGATTGAATCTGTATTGATTTTTTTTCTTCTGCGTTCATTTGTGTAATTTGTGACAAAGGGAGGCTTCGCTGCATAGCGTGTTGAGGAAAGCAAGAGTATCATATAAAAGCGTAACCTCAAGCAGTTGACCGCATAGGTTTTTTCTCTTGAGGTTAGGCATCAATATAAAACGCTAAAAGCTGCTATTTGATCAATGTGTTTAATTCAGTCGTTTTTCGCCTTTGGCATTACTGACGTTCAGACACATTCTCAAAGCGTCGGCCCATGGAAGCATAATGATAACGAGGCATGCAATGACGGTTATACGCAAGCAAGATGTGATCAGCAGTGTTGCTGATGCTCTTCAATACATTTCTTATTACCATCCCCTTGATTTTATTCAAGCATTAGAACAAGCCTACCATCGCGAAGAGAGCCAAGCGGCAAAAGATGCGATTGCCCAAATTTTGATTAACTCACGCATGTCAGCAGAAGGACACCGCCCTATCTGTCAGGATACTGGCATTGTTACTTGTTTTGTCAATATTGGCATGGACGTTCAGTGGGACGCGACCGATATGACAGTGCAACAAATGATCGATGAAGGCGTTCGTCAGGCTTATACTAATCCAGAAAATCCACTACGAGCATCGGTATTGATGGATCCTGCGGGTAAGCGAATCAATACCAAAGATAATACACCAGCCGTTGTGCACATTAATATGGTGCCGGGTAACAAGGTTGATATTCAAATCGCCGCGAAAGGTGGCGGTAGTGAAAATAAAACGAAAATGGCAATGCTAAACCCGTCGGATGATATTGCTGAATGGGTAGAAAAAACATTACCTGCCATGGGGGCGGGTTGGTGCCCTCCCGGAATGTTAGGAATTGGTATTGGAGGAACGGCAGAAAAAGCAGCCGTTTTAGCCAAAGAATCTTTGATGGAACACATTGATATCCAAGAGTTAATTAAGCGTGGCCCACAAAATGCTGAAGAAGAGCTTCGGTTAGACATCTTTAACCGAGTAAATAATCTGGGCATTGGTGCACAAGGGCTAGGTGGTTTAACAACCGTTGTTGATGTAAAAATTAAAACCGCGCCAACTCATGCGGCTTCAAAACCCGTTTGCTTGATCCCTAACTGTGCGGCGACTCGCCATGTACACTTTACGCTAGATGGCTCAGGCCCGGCAGAATTAACCCCTCCTAAGTTAGAAGATTGGCCAGAAATTACTTGGGAAGCGGGGGAAAATACCCGTCGAGTGAACTTGGATACTGTCACACAACAAGAGATCGAAACATGGAGAACGGGAGAAACCGTGCTGCTGTCAGGTAAAATTCTTACTGGCCGGGATGCGGCTCATAAGCGCATTCAAACCATGTTGCAAAATGGCGAGAGCTTACCAGAAGGGGTCGATCTAAAAGGGAAATTTATCTACTACGTAGGCCCGGTTGATGCCGTCGGTGATGAAGTTGTTGGGCCTGCAGGCCCGACAACCTCGACTCGAATGGATAAGTTTACTGACATGATGTTAGAAGATGTCGGTGTGATGGGCATGATTGGTAAAGCAGAGCGTGGGCCTGCAACGGTTGAGTCTATTAAGAAAAATAAAGCCGTGTATCTGATGGCGGTAGGTGGGGCTGCTTACTTAGTAGCGAAAGCCATTAAGAAGGCCCGTGTCGTTGCGTTTGAAGATTTGGGTATGGAAGCAATCTATGAATTTGAAGTTGAAGACATGCCTGTCACTGTGGCCGTCGACTCAACAGGAGCAAATGCACATCAGATTGGCCCAGATACTTGGCGAGTCAAAATTGCGCAAACGGCTCAGTAATGTTTAGTTACTTTTAAAGCGTAAGAACAACAAAAGGTGTAGCAATAGCTGCACCTTTTGTGTACTAAGGCCTGTTGAGTATATACTAGGGGCTGTTAACCCTAAAACAACTCATTGAATTTTCAGGAGAAGAACATGCCGCGATTTATCCGTTTTTTGCAAATGTTGATAGCGATTATCATTGGTGTTTTTCTAATGTATGACCTCATTCTTCACGGAGTTGGTCTGTTTGATAATAAATACGTCATTATTTCTAGTGTGCTATTTGTTTTATTACAGGTGAGCTTGTTTGTGATTTATAAATTAATTGAAGACGATTAATTTTGTTGGTGACAGTTTCATCGTTTTTATCTCGTAGTAACCGTTTTCGAGTATTCAACGTTTTCGAGCGATTGTTACCCGCAATATCGCTCTCGTTGGACTTAAGGTGCGGTAGTTTTTTTACTAAGTTTACTTATCTTTGTTTAGTTATCTTTTTATCGTCTCTAATGATCGTTTCTAACAAGCAAATATCGGAACAAGGTGGGAGTTATTCATGAAGCACATTGCTCAAGAAGTCAGTGATCTGATCCATCGAGGATTGGATTCCCATGTGCGCTTGGCCGTAACGGGGCTGTCTCGAGCGGGTAAAACGGCATTTATTAGTTCGTTAGTTAACCAATTACTGCACATTTCTACCCATGAGCAACTGCCTCTATTTTCAGCGGTGAGAGACAAACGTATTATTGGTGCTAAGCGTGTACCACAAAGTAACTTAATGGTTCCTCGTTTTAGTTATGATGAGGCGATGGAACAACTTCAGCAATCCCCTGCGAGGTGGCCGGTTCCGACGCGTGATGTCAGTGAAATACGCTTAGCGATTAAATATCGTTCAGAAAAACGCAGCAAGCGATTATTAAGCGGTACTAGTACCCTCTATCTTGATATTGTGGATTATCCGGGGGAATGGTTACTGGACTTGCCGCTATTAGATATGGATTTTATAACATGGTCTAAGCTGCAAATGAATGCGCTGCACGGCATTCGAGCTGAATTAGCCAAACCATGGTTGCGTGAACTTGAGGCATTGGATCTGAATCAGGAAGCGGATGAAAAAACGCTAGCGCATATTGCTTCGTTATATACCGATTACCTCCATCAATGTAAGCTGCAAGGGTTACATTGGGTTCAGCCGGGGCGTTTTGTCTTACCGGGAGAGTTAGCTGGAGCTCCTGTTTTGCAATTTTTTCCCTGTCAGATCACTGAAGAGGAAGAGATACCGGTTAAAAATTCCATGTTAGAATTGCTTAATATCCGCTACCAAGAGTATAAAAATAAAGTTGTTAAGGCATTTTATAAGCATCATTTCTCTACTTTTGACCGACAAATTGTGTTGGTAGATTGCTTATCACCGTTGAATGCTGGGTATGAATCTTTTATGGATATGCGTGGAGCGATCGAGCAAATAATGCACAGCTTTCGTTATGGTCGAAACGGACTTCTTCATCGTTTATTTGCGCCTAAAATTGATAAAATTCTGTTTGCGGCTACTAAGGCAGATCATGTTACGCCAGATCAACATCCCAACATGGTTTCACTATTGCAACAAATGATTCATCCGGCATGGCAGTATGCTGCGTATGAAAATATCACTATGAGCTGTATCAGTCTGGCTTCAATTAGAGCGACTTGTTCCGGCTATATTGAAACAAATCAGATAAAATCAGCGGCGATTCAAGGTACCAATTTGGCGGGAGAAAGTATCACACTTTTCCCCGGTGAAGTGCCTAAAAAATTACCTCAACCGAATTATTGGCATCAACATCAGTTTGATTTTGTTGATTTTCGTCCCATGTCGACAGATGCCGATCAACCTTGCCAGCATATCCGGATGGATAAAGCATTAGAAATTTTGTTAGGAGACAAGCTGAAATGAGTGATTTAAAAAGTAAGCAGGTCTTTCAACAGTCCCTTAAACAGGATGAAATGACAGAAACACTAACCCGTAAAATTGCTTTTGCCGAGCAAGAGCGGTTTATACCTGAAGTGATGGCTGAAGAAGAAGGGGAGGTAGAAGTTAAACTTGAACAGCTCATTCGCCCTTCTCACAGAAGAAAAAGGGTGATCGTTAGCTTGTTTATTTTATTTTCGGGCTTAATTGGCTGGCAAGCCATCGATTCTATCTGGTCATCGTTTCAAGCCGCTAACTGGCTTAATTTAGCATGGAGTGGTTTTTTAACTGGCTTAGCAGGATTCGGCATAACTAGTATTGCGAAAGAACTTTGGAAACTACGTAAACTTCGTCAGCATTTTTCTGTGCAAGAACAGGCTGAAAATCTTATTTTGCAAGATGCTGTTGGTCAAGGGGGCCCATTTTGTGAAATGTTAGCTCAGCATGCACAGATCAATCAGCAGAGTGTGGCTTATCAGCGCTGGCAAACTAGCGTCAATAGCAGCCATAGTGATGCGGATATTATTCAGCTTTACGATGCAATGGTGATCAGTGAGCAAGATAAAAAAGCTACTCAGATTGTTTCACGCCATGCAAGCGAGGCGGCTGTATTTGTTGCCGTCAGTCCATTGGCGTTAATTGATATGTTGTTTGTTGCTTGGCGTAACTTGACCATGATAGAGCAACTCGCGAGTGTGTATGGCATTGAGCTTGGTTACTGGTCGCGCTTACAGCTATTTAAAACCGTATTGATTAATATGGCGTTAGCCGGAGCCAGTGAAATGGCAATTGATAGCAGCATGGATATGTTATCCATGGATTTAACTAAAAAAATATCGGCGCGAATTGGACAAGGGATTGGGGTTGGGTTATTGACGGCTCGATTAGGGTTAAAAGCCATGGCTTTGCTTCGTCCTTTGCCTTGGCAACCAGAGCGGGCGGTAAAATTGCGTGAAATTCGCCAACAAATTATGGCAAAGATAACGAAGTTAGTAACTAAATAGCCAGTATCCCCTTGCTACTTGAAGCTACAGGGGGGCTACGTTCGTTCACATAGCCTAACTATGCTCATGGAGATGATGAGAGCCATCTGTGGCTCTCATCAAAGGCCAGCCTACGGCTGTTCAAATTTGTTCCAGATAAATTTGTCACTCACTTGCCGCCTACCAGCAACGCCAAGTTATTTGGGTATCGTCGATTTTTCAGATCGGCTTCTCTAATAATTTTACTGAGAATTACTTGACCCTTTTTATGCCTTGATAGACACTAGTGTCAACTTTTCGTGACACTTTCTGACTAGGATACAATTCAGTGCGCCTTGAAGTCATTTGTGAAGACAGACTTGGGTTAACCCGAGAGCTGCTTGATATTCTCGCCTCTAAAAACATCGATCTTCGAGGGATCGAAATCGATGTGGTTGGCATTATTTACCTGAACTGCCCCGATATTGATTTTGATACTTTTAGTGAGCTTATGGCCGAAATTCGCCGTATTGCAGGGGTAAAAGATGTCCGTAAAATCCAGTTTATGCCGATGGAGAGACATAATACGGAATTGATATCATTGCTTAATAACCTCCCTGATGCGGTATTAGCTATCGATTTAAAAGGCGCTATTGATATGGCGAATCAAAGCGCTTTAACTCTATTTAATAAAAAACGTCATGAAATGATTGGCCGACCAATCACCCAATTACTGCCTGCCTTCAACTTTTCGCGCTGGGTCGAAGGTAGCAAAGCTCGCATACGAGAAGAGCTAGTCATTGACGGTCTAGACTACCGGATGGAGTTAATGCCAGTTTATATTCGTGATGAATCCGCGCAATCGACATTGGCTAGCGGCATGATGATCTTACGTGCTCAGCTCGCTTCATTGCAACAAGATATGAGCATTTCTGAGCATAATAACTTAGGTTTTGAACACTTTGTAGGGGTGTCGAATCGTCATAAATCACTGATAAATCATGCGAAAAAATTAGCCATGTTGGATCAGCCGCTTCTCATCGAAGGGGAAACAGGAACTGGGAAAGAGATGCTAGCCCGGGCTTGTCATCACCGTTCACATCGTTCTAATTTGCCTTTCTTAGTGTTGAGTTGTGCTTCTATGCCAGATGATGCTGCTGAAACAGAACTTTTTGGGCATGCCCCCGGTTCATTCAACCATCAACAGGGGCACAAAGGTATTTTTGAACAAGCCAACGGTGGAACTGTATTTCTTGATGAAATTGGTGAAATGAGCCCACATCTGCAGATTAAACTACTGCGTTTTTTACAAGATGGCACGTTTCGTCGGGTTGGTGAAGAGCATGAAATGCATGTTGATGTTCGCGTTATTGCGTCGACTCGTCACCATCTTGCGACGCTTGCCGAATCGGGACAATTCCGAGAAGACCTATTTTATCGCTTAAACGTGCTGAGCGTGCGGATTCCTCCGTTGCGTGAGCGGCCGAGTGACATCCAGCCATTATTAGAGCTGTTTATTGCCAAACATACGCAAAAATTAGCAATGGCTAAACCTAAATTGGCTGAAGATCTCTTAGAGCAACTGATCCATTATCCTTGGCCGGGGAATATGCGTCAATTGGATAATATGGTGTTACGTGCTTTGACCGAAATGCCCGATAACCTTTTACGGGTTGACTATTTTCATCTCCCCCCATGGGAAGCGAATGCAACTGGCCTAGCTAGTGTCAACCTAGACGGTTCACTTGATGAAATCATGAAAGAGTATGAAGCACAAATACTGGACAAGCTATACCAATCTTTTCCTTCTAGCCGGAAATTAGCTAAACGGCTAAATGTCTCTCATACCTCAATTGCTAATAAATTACGTGATTATGGGATAAGGAAACGTTGATGAATGTGCCATTTTATTCTGTTTATCAAACGGATGGTGAAATTGTTGTAAGAACCGCAAGACGAGAAGATGCATTGATGATCGTGCAATATTTTACCGTCAACCGTGAGTACCTCAAACCATGGGAGCCCAAACGAGACGATGCGTTTTTTCAGGTCAGTGGATGGCAGAAAAAGCTGATGAAGTTGGATGAGTTACATAAGCTTGCGTTGGGTTATTATTTACTGATTATGGATGCCAAAAATCAAACCATGCTGGGGACCATTTCATTTAGTAATTTAACCCGTTTCCCTTTTTATGCCTGTCATGTTGGGTACTCATTAGCTGAAGATGTTCAGGGGCGTTACATCATGACTCGAGCATTGGCGATGGCATGCCAATATTTGTTTGAAGAACAACATATGCACCGAATTATGGCGGCCTATATGCCACATAATGTTCGTAGTGCCGCTGTTTTGGAGCGACTCGGGTTTGTTCGTGAAGGCGTGGCGAAAGATTACCTGTTGATTGATGGACAATGGCAAGATCATGTACTCACTTCATTAGTCAATACGCATTGGACATCCAATTTAGCAAAATAACTCTTTATTTACTCTCCGATCAATGTTGATTGGACCAACGTCTAAGGACATTTCATGTCGTATTTGCCTTTGGAACAATACCCAAGAAAATGGATTTTTACTCATCAGTCAATGCCGATACCTGCGGAAGACTTAGCTCAGATCAAGCCAATGACTGCCACGCGTTCGGCCCAGTTTTGGCAAGAAAATATCAGTGCGCAAAGCCCTGATGCTGATCGGTTTAGCTCTCAAGATTGGCCAAGTAAACCGGGCCATTGGATAGAGCAAGTCGATTGGATCAGTGAATGGGAAAGTGATGAAGACTCACTACCACAAGCAATTTTAACGTATATAAATTGGCAAGATGATGTCACCGTCTACTTTTGTTATGAGAAATATAATGTCATTGAAACGAAGTGGTCATTGTTTAAACGGCATTGGAAAAACTTTCTTTTTTACGATGATGGGCCAATATTACTGGGGCGTCGTCGTACGGAAGCACTTTGGTTTCACACCGATGGTACCGCAAAACTTGGCCAGCGAGCGTAAATAACTCGGGCCAATAAAATGGCTGCATTGTCAATTCTCATTACGGCAAGACTCATCACGGGTATTTATTGCATGATTTAAGGCGCAAGTCTGCGCCTTAAGTGCTGTACTTTTTCCGCTGAGCGCTTAATGTACTTCCCATAGAGGCGCTAATGATCAAGCTAATGGCTAACCATTGTGATAGAGCTAGCTGTTCATGAAGAATAAGGAACCCAGCCATAGCTGCAATGGCTGGCTCTAAACTCATCATGACACTAAAATGTTGGGTAGAAAGTCGTTTTAACGCTAGCATCTCTAGGCTGTATGGGAGTGCACTAGAGAGTAGGGCAATGGTTAATGCCATGGGTAAAATGGACCACGTAAAAATACTCGATTCTGCCGTCATGACCCCAATCGGGAAGATAATCACCGCTGCGACGGTCATGCCAATGGCGACGGTCATACCGCCTGATCCAACTCGCCCCGCCCGTTGACCAAACCAAATGTACCCAGCCCAACAGCAGCCCGCACTAAGTGCGAGTAAAACACCAATAGGATCTAATGCGTCTGAACTGGTCATGTCTGGTAAAAGTAGTAACATGCCACAAATCGCAAATGCAACCCAAACGATATCCAGTTTACGTTTTGAAGAAAAGAGCGCGAGCAGTAAGGGGCCAGAAAATTCCAGTGCCACCCCAATGCCGAGAGGAATACGCTCAATCGCAAAATAGAATAAAATCTGCATTCCTCCTAAGCTCGCACCATAAATGATCATGGATCGCCATTGTGAGAGGCTCAGTGAAACTCGCCAAGGACGAAAAACAATAAGCAGGATCAGTGCAGCAAGGCTAATTCTAAGAGCAACTGTGCCTCCCGGACCAACAATTGGAAAAAGTTGTTTCGCGAGCGATGAGCCAGATTGAATAGCCATCATAGCGATAAGGAGATAACCCACCGCGATGAGTATTGGATATTTTTGAGTCATAAGTCTCTTTGATTTGAAATTATTGTGTCATAAACAAGGGATAACCGTATCGAGATATTATTCCTTTAATTGACAACGGTTCGAATGGATGATCTTAATTTTTATCTTATTTTATCGAATCACTTCTACAATTAGGGAAAAAATAAGACGATGATCTATTCTGCATGAATTTAAATAAATCGCAATGTAATGACCCGGTTGTTTTTAAGTTAAAAATAAAAAACCTAGCTAAAAACAAGTTGTTTATTTAGCTAGGTTCGATTAAGCACGATACGGTTACCTGCCTTAACCGACTGGACTGGCTAACCTTTGATGAGAGCCACGGATGGCTCTCATCATCCCCATGGCATAGACAGGGGTCATGTGATTGGGGTGAACGAACATAGTCACCCCCCCTGCAGCTTCAAGTAGGAAGGGAGGGTATAGCAAGTATCGACTTACTTGACATAAAGTCTTGGATTCGACGTGCCCCAAAGTGTGTATAGTTCAGGAAAAATCACATCACTATTCTTTTCCATTTGATCTGCTGTGATCCGTTTTTTCCCTTGTGCGCCGAATAAAACAACTTCTTGCCCGGGTAGAACACCTTTGATCTCTGACACATCAATCATCGTTGTATTCATTGAAGTCACGCCAACAACATTTGCCCACTGCCCATTGACTAATACTTGCGATTGGTTACCCATTTTTCGAGGATAACCGTCGGAATAACCGACAGGAAGGTTTGCTAATATCCGCTCACTTTGAGTGGTATGAGTACTATCATAACCGACGGTTGTACCGGCAGGGACATGGTGAAGAGAGGCGATGCGTGTTTTAAATGAGATAATTGATGGATATTCTGGATTGGTCGGTAAATCCCCATAGAGTACGCCACCGGGACGAACCATATCGAGTTGTGCTTCAGGAACATTGAGTGCGGTGTATGAATTGGCCACATGAAATGCAACCTGCTCACGAGTTAATGGGCTTTGTTCAACTAACCAATTCGCATGTTGATTAAAGCGCGTCAATTTTTGTTTAATTTCATCAGCGTGATAGTTAGGAAAGTGCGTCATTATACCAACAATTGTTAGTCCTTTTGCATTGACAATATCCCGAGCTTCTTTCCGGCCTATATCATTGCTCATGTCGATCCCATTACGCCCCATTCCTCCATCATTTAAAGCAAGGTGAACCTTGATTGGAGAAGATAATTGTTGACCTAACGTTGCGATGGCATCGGCTTGAGATTTTGTTCCAATTAGCTCTTCAACATTGAGGTCTGCGACGGCTTTGATTTCATCTAAAGTCGCCGAGCGAACGCGCATTAATTGCCCACTAAAACCACTTTCACGCACAGCACGAGCTTCGGCATTACTGGTGATTGCGACACAAGGGATCTCTTGTTCGATAATGGTAGGTATTAAACCGCGAATCCCGTTGCCATATGCATCCGCTTTCATTACGGCGCAAATTTTACTGCTGGGCTTAATATGCGACTTAAATTGCTCAATATTTGCTTTAAATTGACTGAGGTTAATTTCCAACCAAGCATTGGATTGAGCAATTTCAGCTTTAGAAGGTAAAGATTCGGCTAACGCGAGTGGTGCTGAATGCCCGATAACTGGAGTAAAAGAAGTAGCGATAGCAAGTGAAAGCAATGTGGCTTTAAAACGCATAGAGTCTCCTAGCGATGATTAATGGTGATAGATGACTTCGGGGTGTCGTAAATGATAGCTTGTTTTTTTATGCTCACGCAAATTTAATGCTGTTTTTATCTGTTTTTAAATATAATCGCCTAAATATGGTTTTTATTTAGGCGATTTCAGCATTTTAAGCGGATAGGCTATTGCAGCTTGAAGCGAGTCATTGCATTTTGTAATGAAATAGAAAGTTGAGCGAGTTCGTTACAAGCTTGAGCGGTCTGATTCGCCCCTTCAGCGACTTCTTGTGACGCTAAGTGAATATTTTCAATATTACGGGTGAGTTCATCAGCAACGGAATCTTGTTGACTACAAGCGCTGGCAATTTGAGCCCCCATATCGGCGACTTGAGCGATAGATTGTTCAATAGAGTGCATCAATTGCTGTGAATGGTTACCCTGTTCGACACAGTGTTCAATACTGTTACACGATCGATCCGTTCCTTCTTTTGCTTCTTTAGCCATTGCTTGTAGTTTTTCAATGATAGAGGTGATTTCACCGGTTGAATCTTGCGTGCGGGCCGCTAATGTGCGCACTTCGTCTGCCACGACGGCAAATCCGCGACCAGATTCCCCAGCTCGGGCGGCTTCGATGGCGGCATTTAGGGCAAGTAAATTGGTTTGATCCGCAATGCCGCGAATCACATCGACGATCATATTAATTTGATTCGATTGCTGTTCTAATTCTGCGACAGTTTGGCCGGTTTGAGTGATCACCTCAGCCACCTGAGCTATTGCGCTGACCATCTGCTTATTATCTTTGGCCCCGTCTTGGACACTTCGATTGGTCATATCAATTTCTTGAGCGGTATTTTCCGTATTGTCGGCAACATCAGCCACAGCGGCTTTCATTTCACTCATTGCGGTGGCAACTTGGGTAATTTGATCTTGTTGCTCTTGCATACCTTGAGCCGATAATGACGAAATTTGGGTCATTTCTTCGACTGAACTGCCTAATTGTGTCACTGCTGAAATGGTTTCTTCGATCAATTGACGTAAATTATTTTGCATAGCGATTGACGCATCAGCCAGCTCTCCCAGCTCATCATTACCGATCGCTGAGCGGTTTAATGCTTTTGATAGATCGCCCTTAGCAATGGCATTGGATTGATCGACAACGAGTTTCAATGGTTGGCAAATAATACGCGTGAGGAAGTAAGTAATTATCACCATAAAAGCAATAATTAACCCATTGATGACACTCGAGCTGGTATTGATTCGTGCTACTGCGGAAATAATATAATCTTTATTTCCGTCCATCGCCTGCTTCAGTATGGTAGATAACTGTTTGATCTGTGACTCTATGGTTTGAAATTCAGCCAAAGACTGATCGAGTAATTGATGTGCTTGCGATGAATTTTTTTCTGCTAACGCCTGATTAAACTTAACCATGGTTTGACTATAGTTGTTCCATCGAGTCATTAACTGGTTGAAAAGGCGTTCTTCTTCACCCGGCCAAACATCTTCGCCATATTTTTTAAGGGCGATGTCTATTTTTTGTTGTAGCTGGCGGCTTTGATTAAGGCGTCGAGTGACTTCAGCGCTATCATCGGTCAATAACGAGGCAAATTGAGTGCGACGCCAATAAGAAAGGTTTGCTTCTATTTCATCGACGGATTCATAGGCAGGAAAGGTATCTTCAGTAAAATTAACAAGTTGATTTTGAATTTCTTTGTGTTCTACATGTAAGAACCAAGCGAAAATAATGTTAATCAGTGCAATAAGGCCAAATCCACTGGCTAGCTTTTTACTGATGGATAGATTTTTTAGAAACATGAATAAGTTACCTTAGTTTGGGTTGATTCGATTAATACCAAACACAACTCCTTCGTGAACCGTTTCCATTTTGGTGTAAAACACCAATCGGGCATCCTTTGTGTTGATTCTTACCTAGAAAACCGCGCATGCTATCATGAATTTTATTATTAGTGATGATAAATATAAGAGTAGCCAATAAATTCATTTTTTCCCGAAATTTAAGCGTAAAAAATGTATACAAATGCGAGAAAATTGAGATCTAAAGGGATAATTTGTTACTAGTTATTGAAAGTTATAGATATACGTTGATCTATACCTAAGTATTTTTTCTTCACATTGGCATAATCACCTTATGCTTGAAAGAGATAACCGGTGTGCAAGTTTATGGCATGCTAAACATCTTCAGGCGATAAAAAAAGAATTCTAGCGACCACGACTGGTACTTTGCAACGTTCTCAGGAAGAGTGAAGATGATACGTCCTTATCTGAAATTTATAATCCCGATAGCCATTCCACTACTCATATTATGGTTACCTTTGTCCGCTTTTCCCTTTGAGGGGTTAACCATCATTCAACAACGGGTGATTGCGATTTTCTTACTAGCGGCTCTGTTATGGGTGTTTGAACCGATTCCTATTTACGCCACATCGGTCGTTATCATTGTGTTAGAGCTTCTCATGTTGTCGGATAAGGGGTTGTGGTTATTTAGACTTCAGCAAGAACAGCCAGAATTTGGCGGCTTACTTCGACATAATGAGATTATGGCTACCTTTGCTAGCCCCATAATTATGCTGTTCTTGGGAGGGTTCTTCTTGGCTATGGCGGCAACAAAATATCGTTTGGATGTCAATTTAGCGCGCGTGTTGCTTAAGCCATTTGGACAGGATCCTAAATTTGTTATGTTAGGACTGATGTTGATCACAGGTGTGTTTTCAATGTTTATGTCCAATACCGCGACCACAGCAATGATGTTATCCATACTCACTCCGGTCATTGCGGTGTTTGGCCCTAAAGACCCCGGTCGAGTTGCATTTGCTTTATGTATCCCTGTTGCGGCGAATATTGGTGGAATAGGAACGCCGATTGGCACCCCTCCAAATGCGATTGCGTTGAAGTATCTAGTCGGTGATAACTTGATCACGTTTGGTGAGTGGATGGTTTTTGGGGTTCCGTTTGTCATTATTTTGATGGCGTTAGCTTGGCTACTAATTGGCTTTTTATACCGAGCGGAGCAAAAAACGATTGAACTCAGTATCAAAGGGAAGTTCCTGAAAACGCCAAGAGCTATCATTGTTTATATTACCTTTACTGCGACGATACTGCTGTGGTTGATGGGGTCAGTTCATGGCATGAACTCCTATACGGTCGCTTTAATTCCAGTCGCAATTTTTTCCGTGACCGGAATCATTAATAAAGAAGATCTGAAAAAGATTTCATGGGATGTCTTGTGGTTGGTATCTGGTGGTATTGCTTTAGGTCTGGCACTGGATAAAACCGGATTAGCCCATTTAATGGTACATAGCATTCCCTTTGATCAATATTCACCTTATATCGTTCTCTTTGGGGCCGCATTCTTATGTTTACTGATGGCTAATTTTATGTCACACACGGCAACCGCGAACTTATTGATGCCAATTATGGCAGCATTAGGGGCATCAATGACGTCATTGGCACCGTTAGGGGGAGAAGTAACGTTGATCCTGGTTGTGACTTTTGCCGCTTCGCTGGGGATGTCGCTACCGATCAGTACGCCACCGAATGCTTTGGCGCATGCTACCGGTAATGTGCAAAGCCACCAAATGGCTCGTACTGGTGCTATTTTAGGTGTCGTTGGGGTTTTGATGAGCTTTGTGATGATTTGGTTATTGCATGTGGTAGGTCATATTGGTTAATGGCGTTTGCCACGGGTAGGGTGTATGAATCCACAAGTACAGATTTTGGTCGAGCGCTATTTTGACAGTGAGCAGCGTCGGGTCATATTGCCAAGTGGTTCGATTGTCCTGCAGCAAAATGGCTATAATGATCGACTTTATTATGTAAAAGCTGGCGAGTTACTCGGACAGTTTTGTGAGAAAGAGGGGAAACCCATCACCGTATTTTCGGCCTCTGCAGGGGCTTTTATTGGTGTACATAGTTTCTTCTCTGGACATTGGATTGCGTCTTCAACGGTGATCGCTCAAACAGAGGTCGAATTAGGCTGGATCGATAGGCAAACACCGGTGGTTGATGAAGCGTTGTTTGGCTCATTAAGCTCTCAGTTTATGCCCGTTATTGTTGCTGAGCTTTCTCGTCGTCAGCGGCGGGCAATGCAAGAGGCGGTTGCGAAGGAGAAAGCGCTGGAACGGTTGCATATCGCTGAGCAGATGTCCACATTAGGCCAATTAGCGGCAGGGATTTCTCATGAACTCAATAATGCTATTGGGGTGGTGAGCAGTAAAACAGAACGTTTAGAATCTTTGTTCATTGAGTTATTGCAAGAAGTGCACCCTGAAGCCAGCCAGTTTTTTGATTTTGGCTTGCTTTATGGGCAAAAAGTATCTTCGGCTGAGGCTCGAAAAAGAGGTGCTCAATTTGCGCGTCGTTATCAACTCGCGCCTCATATAGCAAGAGAACTTGCTCGAGCGGTACCAGAAGAAACGCTATCAACTCATTGGCTTAATAATCCGCATTTAGCGATACGTTACTGGCAGATGGGGCGTGATTTGCATGATTTACGCCTCGCATCTAAACACGTGGTTGGTATTGTCAAATCAGTCAAACAGCTAGGACGCAATGAGATCCATCTCGATGAAGCCTTGGATCTTAATGAAACTCTCAATCGAGCGTTGGCCTTACTACAAAGTGATTTGCGCCGGGTGTCGGTGCGGATGCGCCCAGGAACACTACCTATTTTAAAAGGTTCACAGACAGAATGGGTACAAGTGTGGGTCAATATTATTAAAAATGCCTGTGATGCAATGGCTGAGACACCAAACCCTGAAATTGATATTCATACACGTTACAACAAACAACGGATTCTCATTACGATTGCGAATAATGGCCCAGAGATTAGTGAAGTCACTCGGCGAAAAATTTTCCAACCGAGTTTTACCACCAAGAAGCAGGGGTTATCCTTTGGCCTTGGTTTAGGCTTAGCTATCGTTAAGCGGATTACCGCCAGCTATGGGGGAAGCATTGCTGTTAAAAGCAACCATGAGAAAACGATTTTTAGGATCAAATTACCAGTCGAGGATGGATATGGAGAAGCTTAATATCATTTGTGTTGATGACCAGAGAGAAGTGTTGAGCGCAGTATTGCAAGACTTACAGCCATTAGCCCATTGGCTACAGATTGAAGATTGTGAATCGGCTGATGAAGTGCTGGCGTTGATGGATGAGCTAGATGCCGAAGGCGAATATATCGCAATGGTGATTTCTGACCATGTGATGCCCGGTAAAACGGGTGTCGAGTTACTTAAGGAAATCCATCAAGATCCTCGCTTTCTTAACACTAAGAAAGTATTGCTAACCGGGCAAGCAACACATAGCGATACCATCAATGCCATTAATACGGCGGGTATTCAGCGTTATTTTGATAAACCTTGGCATGGGGATGAGTTGATCGCATGTGTGAAGCAATTAGTGACCGAGTTTATTTTTGACAAAGGGCTTGATTATACCCAATGGCATCAAGAGTTAGATCAAACCGTGGTCTTAAATCGATTACGTTCTTAAGGTGCGGTTTCAGCGTGGGATATCTCTCTCACGCTGAGCTGATAGTTTGGTTTATTTTTGTTGCGATTTTTCTTGTGGTTCTTGAATCTGATATAAGGTTGTTTGGTGTTCTGCACAGGTGGTTTCGCAGTTACAGACCTTATCCACACCAACATTAGACAGCCCACCACAACTTCCTTGGATCGGTTTACGACGAGCCATAACACCAAGGCTCATCAGGATTATCATCAGTAAAAAAAATCCCACAGTGATTAAATAGATCATAACGCCACTCTCATCTATCGATGAATATTAAAAATACGTTGTAATTTATCCAACGTTCTTGGGTTTAGTTTAGTGCTTGAAGCGGAAGAGGTACAGGTAGATTTTTCATGGCAGCAACTATGCGATGCTTTATTGGGAGATGGACGTGCATAGTTTATGTCAGTAATTTCTTGCAGTTGGCTAAAATCTAACGCTTCAATTGGGCAGCGAGGCGGATAAGCAAAAACTTTAAAGCCTTTACTAAATAGCGTGGACAACATGGCTTGGCCGATATTTTTAACAACCACAGCTTGAACATTATGCTGTTGTAATAGGTTCAGCCGTGCCGATTTTTTTCCGCAATTTTTTTCTCCACCATCTAATAACGTGGGCATCTCGACGAGTTGTCGTTGCTGATTTTCAGTGTCTATCAGCATAAATGCAGGTGCTTTAGAAAAATGGTTACTCAGTTGATTATCTCGACAGGGAATTGCATAAATCATGATTTATTTCCTTCATCAAATACGATAAGTAATATTGTGCGTTAATTATTAGCATATGCCAATAAGTTTCTGTTTTTTGATACTGAACGGCGTTCTCTTTTACTTGCGAGTCACTCGAAAATAACCGATTTTGTTAACAATCTTGAGTGTGTTCAGATTTTTCTTATCATGAGCAATATCACATATCTTAAGTATTATTTTTATCATTTACCCTGTTCTATGATGTCTTCGAGCGATTTTTCCCTCGCGCGGAGAGCTGTCAATCATACGACCTTAGTCTAAATTGTCGACAATTGGCTTGATTGTCGACAATTTGATCGTTTATGTTGTGTTAGTGTTGTGGTTGTTAATGGAGTGTATGTGTGTTCTTGTTGGTCAGAAAGAAGAAAAGCAACGATGAATCGTGAATTAAACCGATCCCTAACGAGTGATAAAGAGTACACCAAATCAGAAAGCCTTACTGAATTTCTAATTGAAGCGATTGTGGCGGGCGAGATGGTGCCGGGCAGTAAAATCTCTGAGCCTGAGTTAGCAAAGCATTTTCAAGTTAGCAGAGGCCCATTACGTGAAGCTTTGATGCGGGTAGAAGGGTTAGGGCTTATTGAACGGATCCCTCATGTCGGCGCTCGGGTGATTCAATTTTCTCGTGAGAAGCTGCTTGATCTTTATGCAGTACGTGAAGCATTGGAGGGCATGGCAGCTCGTTTAGCAGCGCGACATATTACCGATATGGAATTAGCAGGTTTAGAAACGTTATTGTCGACACATTCTAAACATATTGATCAGGTCGATGGCGCTTCTTATTTTCATCAGCAAGGGGATTTTGATTTCCATTATCGGATTATTCAAGCCAGTCGTAATAGTCAGCTTATTGCACTGTTATGTGATGAGCTTTATCACCTGTTAAGGATGTATCGTTACCAATCGCCCCGAGCACATTCTCGCCCAGTGGAAGCATTAGAAGAACACAAATTTATTCTTCAGGCGATTCGTAATCGTGATGAAGAGTTGGCCGAGATGCTGATGCGTAGACACGTTGCCTACAGTCGTCGTTTGATTGAACAACAAATCCACCATGAAGCCTAAAATTAAGGAGAATCTTATGAGCTTAAGTCCGGGAGCCAAATTCAGGCTCGCTATTCAGTCCCATCATCCTTTACAAATTGTTGGTACGATTAATCCATATTGCGCCATGATGGCAAAAAAATTAGGGCATCAAGCGATTTATCTATCAGGTGGCGGTGTTGCTAATGCCTCATATGGTTTACCCGATCTTGGAATCACTACACTCAATGATGTGTTAGTCGATGTTGAACGCATTACCAATGCGTGTGACTTACCTTTGTTAGTCGACATTGATACTGGTTTTGGCGGAGCTTTTAACCTTGCTCGCACCATTAAGCTAATAGAAAAAGCTGGCGCTGCGGCGATACATATCGAAGATCAAGTCGCCCAAAAACGTTGTGGTCATCGCCCTAATAAAGCCATTGTCAGTGTCCAAGAAATGGTGGATCGAATCAAAACTGCCGTTGATGCGCGTGATAACCCAGAGTTTGTCATTATGGCACGCACTGACGCTCTGGCAGTCGAAGGGATGGACAGTGCAATTGAACGAGCGATCGCTTATGTACAAGCAGGAGCTGACATGATTTTCCCTGAAGCGATGACCGAGTTAAAACAGTATGATCAGTTTTCTGTTGCACTACATGCCGCGACAGGTAAGCGTGTGCCTATATTAGCCAATATTACCGAGTTTGGTCAGACGCCACTTTACAACACAGAGCAACTGGCCAAGGTGAATGTGGACATGGTGCTCTACCCACTCAGTGCGTTTCGCGCCATGAATAAAGCAGCCGAGATGGTCTACCGGCATTTGTTAGAGCAAGGTAATCAAGAAGCTTTATTGGAGACAATGCAAACTCGCAGTGAGTTGTATAAGTATCTTAATTATCACGGTTATGAAGAAAAACTCGATCAGCTGTTTTCTGACAACAATCATTAACCGAGAAGCTCTAAAAAGAGATTCACCATTCAATCCCTTAATCCAATAACGTGAAACCGCTGCACTATCAAGCAAAACGCGAAGCCCAAAGAGGTTGGTTCATCAAAGAATCTGAAGTGTAGCAAGAAAAGGAGTTCAACATGCCTTCTACTTCATTAGGTGGCGCGGGCCTGCGTGGTCAAAGCGCTGGAAGCACGGCACTATGTACGGTCGGAAAGACTGGAACAGGTTTAACCTACCGTGGTTATGACATCACGGATCTTGCTAATTATGCGCAATTTGAAGAAGTTGCCCATTTGCTGTTGGTGGGGCATTTACCCACGCAAAGCGAATTGGATCAATATAAAACACGCCTTATTCGTCTACGTGGCTTACCCCAAGCGTTAAAAGACGTTTTGGAGAAAATTCCGCCCCAAGCACATCCCATGGATGTGATGCGTACCGGATGCTCTATGTTAGGCAATTTAGAGACAGAACAAGATTTTTCCCAACAGTTGGCGGCGACAGAGCGCCTATTGGCACTGTTCCCTGCCATGATCTGTTATTGGTATCGATTCAGTCATGATGGGGTGCGCATTGATACGGAAGAGACGAGTGAAGATTCCCTCGGTGGCTATTTCTTAAAGATGCTGACCGATGAGGCCCCCTGTGACTTATTCAAACAAGTTATGCACTGCTCACTGATCTTATACGCTGAGCATGAGTTTAATGCTTCGACTTTTTCAGCTCGTGTTTGCGCTTCAACGTTATCAGATTTGCACTCTTGTATTACTGGGGCGATAGGCACCTTGCGAGGGCCACTCCATGGCGGGGCGAATGAAGCCGCCATGGCGATGATTGAGCCGTGGTCAACACCCGATGAAGCGGAGCAAGAGCTCCTACAAATGTTGGAAAACAAAGAGAAGATCATGGGCTTTGGCCATGCGATTTACCGAGAAAGTGACCCGCGTAATGCGTTGATTAAACGCTGGTCAAAAGCGTTATCCGAACACGTTGGAGATATGCATCTTTATGCTGTTTCGGAGCGGGTGGAAGCGGTGATGAAGCGGGAGAAGGGGCTGTTCTGTAATGCCGATTTTTTTCATGCCTCGGCTTACCATTTTATGGGAATCCCAACCAAATTATTTACGCCTATTTTTGTTATGAGCCGTTTAACCGGATGGGCCGCACACCTCTATGAACAGCGCGCTAACAACCGCATTATTCGTCCGAGCGCCGATTATATCGGGCCAGATCACCAGCAATGGATTCCCATTGAACAGCGTGGTTAGTGTGCGGGAGTGACGGGTTATTGCTAGCCCGTCTTTGATGATTTTGGGAAATAACGATGATGAATAATCAATACAAAAAAACATTACCCGGTAGTCAAATTGAGTATTTTGATGCCCGTGAAGCCGTTAATGCCATTACTCCCGGTGCCTATGAAACGCTCCCTTATACGTCTCGTGTTCTTGCTGAAAACTTGGTGCGGCGTTGTGATCCACAAATCTTGGTTGATTCACTCAAACAGTTGATCGAACGTAAGCGTGATCTTGATTTTCCGTGGTATCCCGCTCGGGTGGTGTGCCATGACATTTTAGGGCAAACCGCTTTGGTGGATTTAGCCGGACTACGGGACGCCATTGCAGATCAAGGTGGCGATCCGGCCAATGTGAACCCTGTAGTAGAAACGCAGTTGATTGTTGATCACTCACTTGCGGTCGAACATGCCGGATTTGAGGTTGACGCTTTTGAGAAAAATCGAGCGATTGAAGAGCGTCGTAATGAAGACCGTTTCCACTTTATCGAATGGTGTAAAAATGCCTTTAAGAATGTCAACGTCATTCCGGCAGGTAATGGCATTATGCACCAGATCAATCTGGAAAAAATGTCGCCAGTGATTCAACTCAAAGAGGGGGTTGCTTATCCTGATACTTGTGTGGGTACCGATAGCCATACACCGCATGTGGATGCTTTGGGCGTGATTGCTATTGGCTTGGGGGGGCTAGAGGCTGAAACCGTCATGCTTGGACGCCCTTCTATGATGCGCTTACCCGATATTGTCGGTGTGAAATTAACCGGTAAACGTCAACCGGGGATCACTGCGACAGATATTGTGTTGGCACTCACCGAATTTTTGCGCCATGAGCGAGTGGTGTCGAGCTATCTTGAATTTTTTGGGGAAGGTGCGAAAGCGTTAACGATTGGTGATCGTGCCACGATTTCCAATATGACACCAGAATATGGCGCTAGTGCGGGCATGTTCTACATTGATGATCAGACGATTCAATACTTGAAACTAACGGGTCGAGAGCCTGAACAAGTGGCATTGGTTGAGCGGTATGCCAAACAAACAGGGTTATGGGCTGATGCATTAGAAACCGCGCAGTATGAGCGAGTACTGGAATTTAACCTTTCATTGGTTGAACGTAATATGGCAGGCCCTTCTAACCCTCATCGCCGTTTACCAACCTCGCAGTTGGTCGAACGTGGTATTGCTGAGCATGGTTTACCGCAAGAGGAGGGTCAGCTGCCAGACGGTGCCGTCATTATTGCTGCGATCACCTCTTGTACGAATACCAGCAACCCTCGCAATGTGGTTGCCGCTGGTCTTCTGGCAAAAAAAGCCAACCAACTGGGGCTGGTGCGTAAGCCTTGGGTAAAAAGTTCGTTTGCCCCGGGTTCCAAAGTAGCCAAACTTTATTTAGAAGAAGCCAATTTATTATCGGAGCTAGAAAAGCTGGGGTTTGGCATTGTTGCTTATGCGTGTACTACTTGCAATGGTATGAGTGGCGCGCTTGATCTCAACATTCAACAAGAAATTATAGAGCGCGATCTTTATGCTACTGCGGTGTTATCAGGCAATCGCAATTTTGATGGCCGTATTCATCCTTATGCGAAACAGGCGTTTCTTGCTTCACCGCCGCTGGTGGTTGCTTATGCATTGGCAGGATCGATTCGGTTTGATATTGAGCGTGATGCATTGGGTCTCGATAACAAGGGTAACCCCATCTATTTGCAGGATATTTGGCCAAGTGATGAAGAAATCGATACGGTTGTGGAAAGTTGCGTTAAGCCCGAGCAATTTCACCAAGTGTATATCCAGATGTTTAAATTGGATGACACGGAACATCACACCAGTCCACTGTATGACTGGCGGCCAATGAGTACATACATTCGTCGACCGCCTTATTGGCAAGGCGCTCTCGCGGGAGAACGAACACTCAACGCCATGCGGCCACTGGCCGTTTTAGGTGACAACATTACCACCGATCATCTTTCCCCTTCTAATGCCATTCTCGCCACCAGTGCAGCGGGGGAATATCTCACTCAAATGGGAATTCCTGAAGACGATTTTAACTCTTATGCGACCCATCGTGGCGACCACTTAACCGCCCAGCGGGCGACGTTTGCCAATCCAAAACTATTAAATGAAATGGTGAAGGAAAATGGACAAGTGGTACAAGGTTCGCTCACTCGCCTTGAACCAGAAGGTCAAGTGATGCGAATGTGGGAAGCTATTGAAACCTATATGCAGCGTAAACAGCCTTTGATCATCATTGCAGGAGCGGATTATGGGCAAGGTTCATCTCGTGATTGGGCGGCCAAAGGGGTTCGTCTGGCGGGGGTTGAAGCTATTGTCGCCGAAGGTTTTGAGCGAATTCATCGAACCAATTTAGTGGGCATGGGTGTGTTACCTTTGCAATTCAAGCAGGGAACCAACCGTTTAACCTTGGGCATTGAGGGGAGTGAACTTTTTGATGTGGAAGGGGATATTCAACCCGGCGTAGATCTCACGCTGCGTGTGACTCGTCAAACTGGTGAGCAGTTCTTGGTTCCGGTCATCTGCCGCCTTGACACGGCTGATGAAGTGCATGTGTATAACGCCGGTGGAGTTTTACAGCGTTTTGCGCAAGATTTTCTGGCCCAATAAGGAGTGCCGTTATGAGTGATGTCAATATCGCACCACAGCTCAGAATTCCCGCCACTTACTTACGAGGGGGAACCAGTAAAGGAGTGTTTTTTAAGTTGTCTGATCTCCCACTTGCGGCACAAGTGCCCGGAGAGGCACGCGATAAGTTGTTATTAAGAGTCATCGGCAGCCCAGATGCCTATGGCAAACAGATTGATGGAATGGGCGGGGCGACGTCCAGTACCAGTAAAGCGGTGATTGTCTCCAAAAGCGAAAAAAAAGGGCACGATGTAGATTACCTCTTTGGTCAGGTATCGATAGACAAACCTTTTGTTGATTGGAGTGGTAACTGCGGCAACCTTTCTGCTGCGGTTGGCCCCTTTGCCATTCACGCCGGATTGATTGATCCACAACGGATTCCTGAGCATGGGGTTGTTGAAGTCAACATTTGGCAAGTTAATATTCAAAAGAGCATCGTTGTTCACGTTCCTATTATTAATGGTGAAGTACAAGAAGTCGGCGAGTTTGAACTTGATGGCGTGACGTTTCCTGCGGCAGAGATCCAAGTCGATTTTCTCGATCCCGCAGAAGGTGAAGGATCGATGTTTCCAACAGGGAACTTGCGCGATACGTTAGTGATACCGGGATTTGAGCCTTTGCAAGTGACGCTGATTAATGCCGGTATTCCAACCATCTTTGTTGATGCGAGCGCTATCGGCTATCGCGGTTGTGAGTTACAAGATGAAATTAATAACGATCCGCACGCATTGGCTCGATTTGAAACGTTACGAGCTTACGGTGCACTAAAAATGGGATTAATCACCGACTTAGAGGAAGCAAAGGTTCGGCAACATACGCCCAAAATTGCCTTTGTTTCTCCACCGAAAAACTATCTCACCGCTAGCGGTAAAACGGTCACTCCGCAGCAGGTTGATGTGTTGGTGCGTGCCTTGTCGATGGGGAAATTACATCATGCCATGATGGGAACGGCGGCGGTTGCGATTGCTGCCGCTGCTTGTGTACCGGGAACCATTGTCAATCAAGCTGCAGGCGGCGGAGAAAAAACGCAAGTGGTTTTTGGTCATCCATCGGGCACATTAAAAGTGGGAGCGAAGGCTTGCCATTCAGAACAAGGATGGCGGGTTGAAAAAGCGGTCATGAGCCGCAGTGCCCGTATTTTGATGGAAGGGTGGGTTCGAGTTCCAGCTGAAAGCCTAAAGAACGAATAAGGAGAGGCACGATGTCGGCATATTTAAAGGAATATTTATCGGCAAAGGAGCAACCGGAAACGTTCTGGAAAGCTCAAGCTCAGCAGATTGATTGGTTCAAATTTCCGAAAACAATCTTATCAATAGATGACAACGGGATTGAGCGTTGGTTTTCGGATGGGGTGATGAATACGTGTTGGCTTGCATTAGATTATCATTGTCAGCAAGGGCGTGGTGATCACACGGCATTAATTTATGACTCGCCCGTTACCGGGAAAAAGCAGCGTTATAGCTATAATGCATTACGTGACAGTGTCGCGCGTGTGGCTGGCATGTTAGCCGATCAAGGAGTAACCAAAGGAGATCGAGTGATCATCTATATGCCGATGATTCCTCAAGCCGCCATGGCTATGTTGGCTTGTGCTCGGCTAGGGGCTATCCACTCTGTCGTTTTTGGCGGTTTTGCGCCGAATGAGCTTGCCGTTCGAATTGAAGATGCCGAACCGAAAGTGATCATCACTGCTTCTTGTGGCATCGAAGTCAATAAAGTGATTTCCTATAAGCCTATGGTGGATAAAGCCATTATGGATAGTCGCTGGAAACCTGAAAAAGTCGTGGTTTATCAACGGCCAGAGTGCCTTGCTGATCTTAACCATGCGCGAGATGTTGATTGGAGCAGTTTGCTACAACATGCCATTCCTAGCGCGTGTGTGCCGGTGTTGGCTACCGACCCGCTTTACATTCTGTATACTTCGGGAACGACTGGAAAACCGAAAGGTGTTGTGCGGGATAATGGCGGACATGCCGTTGCTTTAAAATATTCGATGCATACGATTTATCGTCAACCTCAAGAGGGGGTCTTTTGGGCGGCCTCTGATGTGGGATGGGTGGTTGGGCATTCTTACATTATTTATGCACCACTTATTCACGGGTGCACGACGATTCTGTATGAAGGGAAACCGGTACGAACACCAGACCCAGGCGCATTCTGGCGCGTGTGCCAAGAATACAAAGTTGACACCTTATTCTCTGCGCCAACCGCTTTTCGGGCGATCAAAAAAGAAGATCCAAATGGCGAACTGCTTAAGCAATACGATTTATCACAGCTAAGTACGATTTTTATGGCTGGCGAGCGATTAGATCCTCCTACTCTTGAATGGGTTGAAAGCCATACCGATAAACCTGTGATTGATCACTGGTGGCAGACGGAAACGGGCTGGGCGATTGCGGGGAATACCTTAGGGCTTGAATTCATACCAGTAAAAGCGGGATCTGCGACGAAAGCGATTCCCGGATATCAGGTAGAAATACTGAATGAATTGGGTGAGTCATTGCCAGCTAATCAACAAGGTTTTGTCGCCCTCAAGCGTCCACTGCCTCCAAGCTGTTTAACCACGATTTGGCGAAATCATGATAGGTTTGAATCCGGCTATTTAGCTCAATTTCCCGGTTATTATGTTTCAGGTGATGGGGGATATCTGGATGAAGACGGTTACCTGTTTATTATGGGACGCATTGACGACGTGATTAATGTAGCGGGGCACCGTCTTTCCACCGGGGAAATGGAAGAAATTCTCGGCGCACATCCCGCCATTGCGGAATGTGCTGTCGTGGGAGTGCATGACGAATTAAAAGGTCAGCTTCCACTCGGTTTCGTTGTGCTAAAAGATGGTGTTAAAATTGATGCGCCGACCTTAGAGGAAGAGCTAATCCGTCAGGTTCGTCGTCAAATTGGTGCAGTGGCTTGCTTTAAACATGCCTTAGTGGTGGAACGTTTACCGAAAACCCGTTCCGGTAAAATTTTACGGCGTATTATTCGGCAAATTGCTGATGGAGAAAGTTACACCGTTCCATCCACCATTGATGATCCCACCAGTTTGAGTGAACTAGAAAAAATACTTCATCATTAGGGGATGTTGATCTTTCGAGCTGATTTTTGCAGCCGTTTGTGGTTTCTTTATATAAGGCAAAGGTTGAAATGTAGTGGCTCTACTTGAGAAGCCGATAACGCCGTAGAAAAGAGCCACAAACGCTGCTCGAAGGGGGCGGCTAGCAGCGTTTTACTCTTTGTTGAGCTGTGTTTTGTTTAGAATCACTAGGCTACAAACCTCTCGCTGCGATTAAAACGCGTTTACAGTGCCTACTCTTTAACCCGTTTTATCTTGGCTATTTTATGTTTATGATTGGCTCGCCGCCGTATCCAACCCCCAAGCGCGATACTTGATAGCGCAATAAATAGCGTTGCCAGCGGAGCTAGCATTAACAGCTGATTGACGATTTTAGATAGATGCTCAGGTAATAGTGAAATACCATAGCCCGAGAAAATCAGACATAGGATCCATATCAATGCGCTTGATGGAGAAGTGAGTAAAAAACGCGTAGGAAGAATCGTATTTCTCAATCCCATAACCATCGGTAATAAAGAACGAACCACCGGAATAAAGCGTGCAAAGAACATCGCCAATAAACCATATTTTTGGATAAGACGATCGGTGGTTTGCCATTGCTTATCAGATACTTTCTCGAGCCAAACAGAGACTATGCGCGATTCTTTAAGATGATAGCCTTGATAAAAAGCAGCGATACTTCCCAACCAACCTGCCAGCACAAGAACACCAATAACCATATAGAGATTTAATATTCCTAACGCGGCGAGGCTGCCACAAAGAATCATCACGCTATCACAAGGTAGAGCGGCGGCGGGAATAAACGCACTTTCGACAAAAATTAGTAGTCCTAAACACAGGTAAAGCAAAGAAAGATCGGCCTGTTGTAACGCCAACAGATCCTGATGCCATAAGGCAGAAAATATCGACAATAACGCACTCATATTGTGTTCCTCAATCAGTAAATATTAAATTTTTCAGGGTGTTGATTGAGTGGTTATGTGTGAGCAAAACGAGAGTAAAGGTTTAAAAACTGAAGAGATTTACGGATAAATAGTGGCGTTCCAATGATGAGTATTGAAAAATAAGCCAATGTAATGAGCAGATGAATAAGCGTCGTTGAGTCAGATGCTATTGGATTTAATATCGTAACATCATCATCAAATATCGACTGGGCCCATGTGGCATGAGGTGGCTCGAGCCTGGAGTTTATCACCATTGAGTGATAGGAAGAATGAACGGTTTTGGGTGAAACAGTGGTACGAATTTTCGTCTCAGCACCGATAGACGTCGGCGTTATCGTGATATCGAGTGAACATAAAGTACTCAATATCAATACAGTAAAAATAAGTGGCTGAATCATACTTGTTATTATCAGGAACGTTATATCGCGGCAAGTATGCGGTCTCCTTCCTGTGCTGTAAAGTAATTAATCGATACCATTGATAACCAATAGTGATTCAATCATTTTATGCTAATATTCATTCTAAATGGATCGAATGTGTTGGGACTGTATGTTTTTGAATAAATCATGCCAAAAAGAAAATCAGCAATTAAAGGATCAGCTCTATTCATTAGAACAGGTTCGAGAGAGTCTTGATGGGGATATGCTGAGAATTACGCTTAACCCGCAAGGTAAAATTATATCGGTTAATGAAAATTTTGAACAAGAACTCGGTATTGTGTTTTCGACGATTGAAGGAATAAATCTTATTGATTTAGTCCCTCGGAAGGCTAGACATACATCACACTTCAACAACTTGAAGGTCGCCCTCGAACAGAAAAAACATTGGAATGGGGCATTTCAAATAGAAAAGCCAAACGAACAAGAAGCTTGGCTACGCATTATTTTGCAGCCGATTCTTAATACGCAAGGGCAGTTGTTACATTTTATTGTTTTGGCGACAGAACTTACCCGTACCATTACCACATCTCGCGCACAGGAAGATATGTTGAACGCACTTAATCGTTCAATGGCGGTGATTGAATTTACCTTGGACGGACATATCATTCGTGCTAATGATAACTTTCTCCGTGCAATGGGATACCGCAGTAATGAGCAGATTGCGGGAAAACATCACCGTATTTTTTGTGACGCACAAGAAGCGAACTCCTCAGCGTACTCCGCTTTTTGGAAAAAATTAGCCAGCGGGCAATATGTTTCTGAGCGTTTTAAACGAGTTGATAGTTACGGTCAGGTCGTGTGGTTGGAAGCGTCTTACAATCCTATTCATAACGATGTCGGTGAGCTATATAAAGTCGTGAAGTTTGCCACGGTTATCACGGATCAAGTCAATCAAGAATTAGCGGTTTCAGAAGCGGCAAAAATTGCCTATACCGTGTCTGAAGAAACCGGCCAACAAACCTTAGAGGGGCAACAAGTTGTCACCGCTATTATTGATAAAATGGATAATCTCGTTAAGCAAATGAAGCAGGCGACTGCCGATATTGAATCCCTTAATCAGCATTCTCAAGAAATAAGTAAGCTGGTTGAAAGTATCAGTGGGATTGCTGATCAAACTAATTTGTTGGCGCTTAATGCTGCGATTGAAGCCGCAAGAGCCGGTGAACAAGGGCGTGGTTTTGCGGTGGTGGCTGATGAAGTCAGACAACTCGCCTCCAGAACAAACAGTACAACGGAAGAAATCGTGACGGTTGTAGCAGAGAACTTACAGAAAACAACCAAAGCGGTGGAACTGATAGTCGCTTGTCAAGCACAAGCGGGTGATACTTTGGCATTATCGACTCAAGCAGGCCAATTGATGGAGGATGTACAACATGGCGCACAAAAAGTTGTGGGTGCGATCAGTCAATTTAGTCAAAAACTCTAATAGCTTGTTACAGCAAGTTATGATTATATAAACTTGAAATAACCTTTCTGTGCTTGTAACTATTCAGCCGCGCAAACTGATTTTGAGACGACTGAATTTTGTTATGTGCAACAGAAGAAAAGATGATTGATAGGGACGTCAATGTGTTTGCTCTTTTCAGAGTGAGGAGCTTGCTCGCCCCATCCAAACTATTTGGTGAGCCATGATGTATATTCAAAATTTTGAAGCTTTTCTTATTGCTATTACTATCCTCACATTAACCCCAGGGCTAGATACCGCTTTAGTGATCCGTAATACTTCTCGTGCAGGAATGGCTGATGGTTGTGTAACAAGCCTCGGTATTTGTGTTGGGTTATTTGTTCATGCAACTTTCTCAGCCATTGGCATTTCAGCCATTTTAACCCAATCCTCTGAACTGTTTCATATCATGAAAATGGTGGGCGCGGGTTATTTGATCTGGTTAGGTTTTGTGAGTTTACGTTCGTTATCTACTGCAGGACAAGGGATAAAAGTGAGCCGTTTATCTCATACCCAATTAAATATTAACCGTTCACTACGGGAGGGTTTTTTGTCTAATGTATTAAACCCTAAAACAGCCGTATTTTACCTTGCTTTTCTTCCACAATTTATTAATCCAGAACACTCCCCTTTATTGCAATCTTTATTTATGGCTGGAATTCACTTTATGATCGCAATGAGTTGGCAATGTGGGTTGGCCGGGGCATTGAGTTCAGCGAAAAATTTATTAAAAAATAGGACTTTTATGCGCTGGATGGAAGGCACCACTGGAGTGGTGTTAATGGGGTTAGGTCTTAAGCTAATCACTGATGAATCCGTATAGATATTTGAAAAACCGCAGATTACTCTGCGGTTTTGAGCGTTATGCTTTGGCCTTGACTCGTTTAATAGCCGGAATTTGAGCATCAAAATAAAGCTTGGTTTCTTGGAGCACAACTTGGCGTAGAGCGATCAAACCAATTAGGTTAGGAATCGCCATTAGTCCATTGACAATATCAGCGATAATCCAAATTAAGTCTAAATGTAAAAAAGCACCTGACGCGATCAAAGCAATAAAAATAACCTTATAAGGCAAAATGGCTTTGGTTCCCCACAGAAATACGACACAGCGTTCGCCATAGTAGTTCCAACCTAAAATAGTGGTAAAAGCAAAAAAGATTAACCCAATAGAGACTAATAGCGGCCCTAAGGTTTGTGCTTGAAGGCCAGTAGCAAACGCATTAGTTGTCATCGCAGCTCCGGCTAAGTCGCTTTGCCATGCTCCGGTTAAAATTAAAGCAAGGCCGGTCATGGTACAAATAATGATGGTATCGAAAAAGGTTCCCGTCATAGAAATGAGCCCCTGCCTAACACAAGAGTCTGTTTTGGCAGCAGCTGCGGCCATGGGAGCGCTACCAAGCCCTGATTCGTTAGAGAATACCCCGCGAGCAATTCCAGATTGAATAGCAAGCATGATGCTTGCGCCTAAGAATCCACCACTTGCTGCGGTTGGAGTAAAGGCGGACACTAGTACTAATTGCAAAGCGCTAATGAGTTGATCGGCATGACTAATGATCACACTAAGACAAGCCACAATATAAAAAAGCGCCATCACAGGAACGACTTTTCCAGCGACTTTGGCGATCGATTGAATACCGCCAATGGTGACAAAAGTGACTAGGATAGTCAGTACAATGGCGGATATTTCACGAGGAATTCCCAAAGAGATCTCGCTTGCATCGAGAATCGCGTTGACTTGTGGAAAAGTACCAATGCCAAAGCAAGCAACCCCGAGCGCAAATACGGCAAACAAAACGGCGAGTGTTTTGGAACCTACACCATCTCGCAAGTAGTACATGGGCCCGCCAACCATTTGGCCTTTGTCATCGACCTTACGATATTTAACCGCAAGTAAGCATTCCGCATATTTGGTTGCCATACCAAATAAAGCAGCTAGCCACATCCAAAATAAAGCCCCGGGCCCGCCGAGTTTAATAGCGGTAGCCACACCGACAATATTACCTGTACCTATGGTTGCCGAAAGCGCCGTACATAACGCCGCAAAACTAGAGACGTCACCCTGCTTATCACCGGGTTCTTTACTGAACACCATTTTTATAGCTGAAGGCAAACGACGAAACTGAAGAAGGCCTAGCCGAAAAGTAAAATAGATGCCTGTGCCAACGAGTAAAATGAGAAGGGGTGGCCCCCAGATAAAGTGATCAATGGTTTGTAGCAGTGATTGTAGGTTACTCATGTATTCCCCTTAATAAGTAATATCTAAGGAGAAGAGGAAAGGAATAAAGCATAACGCTCAAAAAGCAAGCCATAGCGGCTTGTTTGAAAAATGACCTTTCACTCCTCTGTCCTTTTGCCTGAGAGTTTCACTCTGCAATGGTGTGAACCAGCAGAACTTGCTCCTTCGGCGACCGATTCAACGGTTCTCTCCAGAGGTTCCTCCAACTACAGTCCTCGCAATTCTTCTAAGAAGAATAAAGCACCTGAAAGATTTACTTCTTCGGCGGGTTTGCTTGGCCTATATGTTACATATAGGTTAACAACCTCTCTCCTGCAGTCTTCAACGGAACAATTATCTGATATGGTGATAATTTGCTTCGCGATATTAACGAAAAAAAATTGTGATGTCATCTACAAATATAAAGTAACAGGTAATTGATTGGTCAGATAAACGTTTGGTGTGTAAATTGAACAATTTATCGGGCAGAGAAGGGTAACTTCTTGATCCTGAATACAGATAATCAACTTTTCTCTGACTATTTAGACGTAATCAGTGGTATAAAATAGCAAGGGTAAAACGAATTAACGTAAAGTGCCTGCCAGAGAGTGTGCATGAAGCAGTCATAAGCAGCGTGGTGTTGTGATAAAAACCAATAATACCGACCTGCTTTAAGTCGAACGGAGTATTTATGCCTAAGCTTAAATAAGTTAGGTAAACAAGAAACGAGGGAGTGAGTTATGGGTAGACTAATCGCAATTGGAGTATTGATTGTGTTAGCGTTTTTACTTATTCGTTATGGAACGAATGCCAAATTCCAAAAGTGGATAGTGATAGTCTTACTTAGTGCTTTTGCTCTCTATACCGTCTCACTGGTTGTCACTGAATTGATCCGCTGATGTATCGTTGGGAGTTTATGTGAATCAAAAAAATCAAGATGAACATGATGTCGTTATCATCGAAGAGCGTGATAAGCGCAGTTATTTATACATTACGATTGCCGCAATTTTAGGCCTTGCCTTGGGAGGACTGATTGGCTCGAGCTTAACTGCTACGAAATGGGAAGTGAACTACTCAAACTTACAAGTGCAATTTCAGCAATGGAAAGATGAAATGCAGCAGCATAATGTTGTCACAGCTCAAAATTCAGAGCAGTTAGCACAACAATGGCAAGCGAAATTGCAATCACAATTAGAGGCTCAGCAAAAAGAGTATCAAACCAAACTTCAGCAGGTTGAGAAACAACTGGTGGAATTGGAAAAAATCAACCTTTCATTAGAGCAGCAGTTAGATAAGCAAAAAGATGCATTGCAGAGTGCAGATGCGCAAAATTCTCGTTTAAATCGGCAAGCGGATATGCAAGCCGTTCTGTTTGAACGTTCGCGTGAACTGTTTCAAAAAGAATTGAAAGTCAAACAGGCGATCGTGCAGTTACAGCAAGAACAAGAGCAATTAGCTAAAACTGCAAAGGAACTTAAAAAAGAGTGCGATATTTATCTACAAGGACAGTCTTGGGATGCTAAATCGGATGCTTGCGATAAGCAAGATGATGCAAACTCGAGACTTAGCCAGATAGCGCAGATGCTTCGAGTCCATCAAATGGATTTAGAGCAAATTAAGTCTTTATCGGAAGATTTGGGCTTGTAATAAAGAATCCAGCCGAATAAATAAGGCTGGATTCTTTATCTGTACATCGGTGACCTGACGCAATTAGTCACGAAAGTTATTGTATTGAAAAGGTTGTTCTAGTTCAGAGTCTCGAAGCAAAGCGATCACTGATTGTAAATCATCTCGTTTTTTGCCTGTGACTCGAATTTTATCGCCTTGAATAGCAGCTTGAACTTTCAATTTGGCATCTTTGATCATTTTGACCACTTTTTTTGCCAGTAATGTTTCAATACCTTGCTTTAATATCACCTCTTTATACCATTTTTTGCCGGAGTGGACTGAATCTTTCAACTCCATCGAGCGAACATCAACGCCTCGTTTGGCTAAATTATTGCGCAAAATATCCATCATTTGGTTCAGTTGAAATTCACCTTCCGCGACTAATTTTACGGTTTGCTCTTTAAGTTCAAAGCTTGCTTCTACATTACGAAAATCAAAGCGAGTGGCCAGTTCTCGATTAGAGTTATCGACCGCATGACGCAATTCGACGTTATCAACTTCTGAAACGATATCAAAAGAAGGCATGGTTTGTTTCCTTATTCGTTACAAGTTCGTTTTATTTTTACCGCTTTTGCTAATCGGGCGATCATGAGGTTCGTGTCTTCCCAACTTAAACAAGGGTCGGTAATCGATTGCCCATAAGTGAGATTATTTAAGTCACTCATCGATTGATTGCCTTCGACAATAAAGCTTTCGGCCATGATGCCAGCAATCTTGGTACTGCCTGATTCCAGTTGTTGGCAAATGACTTCTGCAACCTCCAACTGTTTACGGTGCTGCTTTTGGCAATTTGCATGGCTAAAATCGACCACTAGGCGTTGTGGTAACTCAAATTGAGCCAATTGTGCACACGCATGCGCTACTGATGCTTGATCAAAGTTTGGTCCGGTTTCGCCACCTCGTAAAATGATGTGACCAAATGGATTACCACTCGTACGATAGACGGTCATTCGCCCATTTTTATCAGGTGAATAGAAATAATGAGAGGCTTGAGAGGCTCGAATTGCATCAATAGCGATTTTTATGTTGCCATTCGTACCATTTTTAAACCCGACTGGGCAAGATAGCGCGGATGCCATTTCTCGATGAATTTGTGACTCCGTTGTACGTGCTCCAATGGCTCCCCAACTGATAAGATCGGCAATATATTGCCCAGTAATCATATCGAGAAACTCGGTGGCTGTAGCTAAACCAAGTTTATTGATCTCTAACAGTAATTGTCGAGCTTTGTTCAAACCATCTTCCAAGGCATAAGAGCCATCGAGATTGGGGTCAGTGATCAAGCCTTTCCAGCCGACGACCGTACGTGGTTTTTCAAAATAGGTACGCATGACAATGAATAGCTCATTATCATATTTTTTTTGAATTTGGCTTAAGCGAAAAGCGTAGTCGAGAGCGGCCTGAGTATCATGAACGGAACAAGGGCCAATAATCACCAGTAATCGATCATCTTTGCCAGTAAGAATTTGCTCTATTTGTTGCCGTGAGCGAGCGATACGATCTGCGATATCATCGGTGATAGGGTGAGCCTGACTGAGCTCAGCCGGTGTGGGCATAGGACCCAAGGCTTGGGTGCGTAATTCATCAGTTTTCAGTGGCATAAGATTGCCTGTTCTTTTTATTGCGAAGCGCTAAAGATAACGAATTTACCGGTCAGAATAAACCACTTAACACAAAAGGGCGTGATACAATTTACTTTTCGTTTAATTATTCATTTAATATGCATAATTATTTAATTTATTTACTTGTTTTTCTTGCTGTATATCGGTATTTTCAAGTCTATCAATTTAAGGATGAACGGAGCTACCATGAGTTTACAGCAACCACTAGCGATCGTGCCAAAATTGGCACAAGGAAATACATTACCTCAAACCTCGCCCCAAACCGCGAGTGATGATTTGTTTGTTTCTCTTTCTGAGCTTATTGCTGATAGTGTTTTTTATCATCCGGCAGTGTCTTTTGAGGATGCTTCAGTCACTGAATTAGAAAAAAACTCGTTGTCGGCATTATTAGATGGAAAAACCATCGAAGCGCATTTTGTGGCAACCTTAGTTAGCCGGATTGAAGAGGGAATTCGTCCGTTCCATAAAGTGATCCGCATCTGTTTTAGTGGAGTAGACAGTGCACAATTTAAAACATTAATTGGTGGCGAACGTGAGCCAGTAGAAATGAATCCAGCGATGGGCGTACGTGGTGTTTCTCGGTTTGCTTCTGAGGCGTATGCGAAGGCATTTAGTTTAGAGTGCCAAGTCATCAAAGAATTACGCGATAAAGGCTACCATATTGAAATTGTTGTTCCATTTGTTCGAGCATTGAGTGACGCAGCAACTATCATTGATCGTCTGGCTGAACAGGGCCTGCCTCGTGGGCTTAATGGCTTGAAAGTTTTATACGCTTGTCATGTCCCAGCTGCTGCAATCTTGGCTGAACGTCTATTGCAATATTTTGATGGTATGGTGATTGATTGGCAGGATTTAACACAATTTACTTTAGCTGTTGATAAAGACAATCGTGAGCTTGATTATCTTTATAACCCAGATAGTGAGGCGATTATGTTGTTAGCAGAAACCGCTATCAAAGCCGCCCAGCAAGCGAAAAAGCCTTTATTAGTGGTAACTCATGCACTACAAGCTTACCCTAAGCTACAAAATTTCTTAGCAGAGAATGTGCACGCTGAATCGATTTATAATTTTTGAACCGCCGCCCACCGGTTTTCCCGATGCATTGTATGGGCATCGGGATAACTAAAAAGTGATCAAGGCAGTGGAATTAAAGTAGAACCGCCTCATTTTTTAACATTCTGTTGACATTTTTCTTGGCTTGGAATTTACTGGTCTGACAAGTCAATGAGGATGTGTGGTTATGCTTTCAGCGCTTACTAAAGCAAATTTTTATTTAAATTATTTTGGTTTTCTTAAAGTCCCTTTAATTTGGTATTGTCGGCCAAAAATTCTCTCGCTTAGTGCTCAAGCGGTAGAAGTTTCTATTCCTTTAAAGCGACGTAATAAAAATCATCTCAACAGTATGTATTTCGGTGTATTGGCTGTGGGTGCTGATGTGGCTGGTGGATTTATGGCGATGCATAAAGCCCAATTGCGTGGCCAACCGATTTCACTGGCGTTTAAAGAGGTCAAAGCGGAGTTTTTTAGGCGTCCTGAGGCTGCAGTTCATTTTCATTGCGATCAAGGTAAAGTGATTGATGAAATGTTAGATCAAACCATCGCAACAGGACAGCGAGTAAATAAGGCGATAAAAATTATCGCCACATGCCCGTCGCTGCATGGCAATGAGCCAATGGCTGAGTTCTGGCTGACGTTATCACTAAAATGCAGTAAAGCTTAGTCTAATGTTATTGATTCGATATCTACAATTTTGCTTCGGTTCAGAACGATTTTCCAACGGTAATAAACCGGAGGATGTTGATGATCATCTTCTCGCACGATTAAGTTAATGAGATGGCGTTTTTCAACGGACTCTCGGCTGACTTGGCCGTTATTAAGACGATAAATTCGGTTAGAACCTTTATCCATTAAACGTGTAATCGGCCTGAGGTCGATCATCATTGATTCTCGAGTTTCTTCATAACCGCTCATAAAGCGCGAGGTGGACATTTCAACCTTAGAGCAGTAGTGCAAAATTTGTTCTTCTCGTTGAACCACTCGTTTCTTTCTTAGTTTCTTAATTTTTTCCGGTAAAGTGGATAAGTTTCGATAATCGAGCCACTCATCTTTTTGTCCTACCTGTTTCGCTGTACTCGGGTCAAAGTAACGACGACGCCATTTAGGCTTACCTTTACGAATCCAGCGCCAAAGCATATCACGTAGATCATCTTTGAATATTTCGCGTAAAGCATAAATGAAAGACATGGCAATAATAAAAGAGGCGGTAATTTCGCCCCAATAATCACGAGCTGACACCGCAGTAATGGTCACGATGACCATAATTAAGCCGGTGGCTAGGCCTTTAACCGCTCGCTTCATATTATTGCCCAAGGAGGTGACTTTCTCATTGAGAATAATAGGATGCTCAATGAGGCGGCGTAATAAACGCATTTTATTGCTTAATCGCGTGATATCCGTATCAGCCTTCGGCGAGTTGTAATGATTGAGTGCTCGGTGTGCTTGTTCTTTTTCTACTAAAGTGATCAATCGCTCTTTGATGGTTTTATAATCACTGTCGCGGGTTAAATGAGCAATAATAGAAAGAAACTTTTGTTCAGTATACCAAGAAAGATAGTTATCGATATTAGCGTAATAACGCTTGATGCTTTCTTCGTAAGGAATGGTACGTCTCAAACGTTTAAGGATATCAAGCGATAGCTCTATCACAGTATCGACCTCATCTGCTGTAACGTTGTCACTGTTTGAGTTGAGCTGACTTACCGCTCGATCTAAAGCGATCACGTATTGATAGGCAAAAAGACTTAAGCTGACACGATATTGAGTGGATGAAAGCCGGCCTCGTTGTGCCAAGCGACTGTGTACCAGAGGAAGTAGAATTTTATCGCTGTAATAGGAACGCTTTTGATGAATTGAGCTATAGAAAAACTCAGATTCAGACATCACTTCCGGTGTTAAACCGAGTTCTCCTGGAATAAATAAATAAGCATCGAGATCCAGTTTTTTACTTTTTGACATTTCGGTTGAAATTTTTAAAGTAACCGCGTCATGCTTATCTACAATGATCAACGAAAGCTCCTGAAAAATTACTGAATTTTATCTTTACAATAGGGAGAAAGCATACCAGAGATCACGTATAATCTCTGCAAATTTGCTGTGAGACGTTTTACATGATTAACATTGGCCAGATTAATAGTTTAGAAGTCGTAAAGATAACAGACTTTGGTGTCTTTTTGGATGCGGGAGAGTTTGGTACCACACTGTTGCCTAAACGATATATTCCAGAAGCGGTTGAATTAGGGCAGTTTATCGATGTGTTCTTATTTTTGGATTCAGAAAACCAACTGGCCGCGACAACAGAAATGCCGATTGCACAAGTGGGTGAATGGGGGTTAATGCAAGTTGTCAGCGTTAACAGTACTGGGGTTTTTGTGAGCTGGGGAATTAAAGATAAAGATCTACTGGTTCCTTTTAGTGAGCAGCGCGCCCGTTTTACTGTCGGACAAACGATTTTGGTTTATGTCTATATCGATAAAGCTTCAGGGCGGATAGTTGGAACCACAAAATTTAATAAATGGCTGGATAAAACGCCAGCCCACTATACTCGTAACCAACAAGTTGAGCTTTTGATCGCAGAGCGTTCTGAACTTGGCTATAAGGCAATTATCAATGGTTCGCACTGGGGAATGATTTTCCCTTCCGATGTGTTTGGAAAGTTATTTATCGGTAAAAAGCTTAAAGGGTACATCAAGGGGGTTCGTCCTGACGGTAAAATCGATCTTGCCTTACAAAAGATCGGAGTAGAAAAGATGGATGAGCTCAGTTCAAAGGTGCTAGAAATATTAGAGAAAAAGGGGGGATTTTTGCCTTTGTGCGATAAATCATCTCCAGAAGCTATTTTTGCTACCTTTCGCACCAGTAAAGGCACGTTTAAGAAAACGATTGGTAGTTTATTTAAGCAAGGTAAGATCATCATTGAACAAGATGGTATTCGCTTAGTGTAGTGTCTAACGCTTAGTGTAGTGTCTAATGATAAAAAAAGGCCCGAAACTCAAGGTTTTGGGCCTTAGGGGAAGTTAGTTCATAAGGGAACAGCATTACTCTCTGAATATCTTCTTCGTTATTCGAGAATAACAACCCAAGTATAGTTCATTTTTTGAAGATCAGGATGCAGGTTGGCTTCTTGGCTTCACCATCGCATTGCCTCGTGGACTAAAATAAGTTTTTATCCTTGACTCGCTCTCTTGGAAGTCCATTTTTAATTCGGTTACTGACCCATTTACCTAATCCGATCGCGTGCCCTTGGTAAGAGACGATCACTTCACCTTGGTTTTGACTCTGCTCTGGGCGGATGTCTCTGCCCATAAACCACTCCCTTGCTTGTGCTTTTGTTAGTTCTATACGATGGATATTATGGCCAACTGCCAGTGTGGTCGCTAGTTGGTGCTGCCAGCGGTATCCATGTTTATGAGTCTCTGCGATTTTAATGCCCATGCGAGAAAACCTGAGTTCACCTAGCATGGGTTCTAATGCCGTGGGGAATAGCCAAATATCATTATCTCGTAACCAGAGACTGGTTTCGTTGGGGAGCGTAATCCCTAAAGACGTTTTTAGTTGTTGATTTATTTCGGCACAAATTTTAGCGTTGGCCTTTTCAAAAGGAAATTGGCCTAAGCGCTTTTTCACTTGTGGTGAAGGTACCGCAGCATTTTTTCTTATCCTAGCAACAAAAAAACCTTCACAATCATATATTTGAGGAAATATATGTAAAAAGCCCTCTTCAGTGATGGCATGAGAAGCTTGTTCAAATAGCGAATCTAGTCGTTCAAAAGTCACGGCATCACCATAGGCTTTCTTTAAATGCCAGCATATGTCTTGGTTTTCTTCGCGGCTTAAAGTACAAGTAGAGTAGACCATGATACCGCCCACTTTTAATGCTTGAAACGCACTTTCAATTAAGCTTTTTTGGGTACAAGCAATAGAAAGTACTGAAGATTTACTCCAATTTTTCATCGCATCAGGATCTTTACGAACGGTTCCTTCTCCCGAACAAGGGGCATCTAGTAAAACGGCATCAAATTGTTCTGGCAACCATCCCCCAAAGACTTGGCCATCAAAGTTACTTAAAGCAACGTTTCTTATTCCGCAACGCTCAATGTTAGCATGAAGAATTTTTACCCGGCTGGCAGAATATTCATTGGCGACTAATACACCTTGATTATCCATTAATGCCGCCATTTGAGTCGTTTTTGAACCAGGCGCTGCAGCCATATCTAATACTGCATCAAACGTTGCGGTTTGCTGCATAAATAGGGCTGAAACGGGCATCATTGAGCTGGCTTCTTGAATATAAAACAATCCCGCCATATGTTCTGCTGTATTTCCAAGCGGAACTTCACTTTCATCAGCGGTGATCCAAAACCCGCAATCACACCAAGGTATAGCGTCTAATTGCCAGCCTTTACTTTGTGCCTGCTGCATAAAATCTGACACCGTGATTTTCAACGTATTAACTCGAATGCTTTTTCGTAACGGCCTTTGGCAGGCTTGAATAAAGTCAGACAGATTTAAATGGGGAGGAAGAATTTCGGCAATAGTGGCAAGAAATTCTTCGGGTAGGGCAACGTTGGAATGCAAAACGGAGTCTCGTTTGAAAATTTAAAGGCCATAATTATATACTGAACACGGTCACAGGAGAAGTTTCAACCCATTCATGGTCATGGTTTGGGAATGGCAGTTTTCCATTTTTTCCAATCTTTTTGTGCATGTGGATGCAAGTAGAAAGTGTGCCCTCGTGGTGCTGGCTCGAATAATGTTTGATGATCTGGGGTTGCAAAGGCGATACCCCCGCGGACCAAACTATCAAAAGTCCCTGACTTAATATTAGCGCCAGATAAACCGATAGAAACATCCATGCCGGAGGTATTCCAGAACACGGTATTTTTACGAACCAGATAGGCATATTGCGGAGCGATTTCTATCGTGGAGATCACCCGATCAGCAAGAGAGCCCAGTTGGATATCAATAACTTTCCCCACCTCCATGCCTCGATAACTGACTGGTGTATCGATCGAAACAGAGCCTTTTTCTTCACTTTGTAGAGTAAATTGAATGCCTTCGGGGTGATAGGGGCGAGTCGCTAAGGTAAATGTGTGCCTCTTGTTTCCACTACCGGGCTGAACTTCAATGGTTTTGACGAGCAAGCTATCTAAATTGGTAATTCCATTGAAACCCACTTTTACCTCTGCGACCCAAAAATCGGTATTGGTGCGAGTAATAAAAGAGGCATATTTCGGTTGGACTCGTGCAGAAATTGTCACTCTTTTATCCGTAAAGCTAGGTGAAACAGCCATCACTTCACCAATTTTAACGCCTCGGTATTTGATCGGCGTTCCTTGGCTAATTCCTGGGTTGGTTGCTGCTATTAACGTTATCGACTCACCAAATTTTTGCGCGCGTTGATAGCTTTCATATAATTTCCAGAATTGCCCATGTTTATTTTCTATTCCCGGCAGATTGTCAAAGGCGATGCCACCTTGTAATAGGCTTGGTAACGGTGCTGTTTGGATATGGATGCCAACGAGAGAAGCATCGATTGTGACGCCCGATTGGTTCCAGAAAACGGTATTGTCATCGATGAGGTGGCGATATTGATCATCGATGTTAATTACAATCTCAATTCCGTTAGGTGTGAGAATAAAGCGTTCGACTTTACCAACGGTTAAGTTTCGATACAGCAATGGCGATCCTTCATTCAAGCCATATGTACTTTCTGACAATAGTGTTATTTCGAGCTGTTGTGAGTACCTCTTAGCGTCGTCTTTTGCTCTTAGAGCGGTGAAATGTCGAGTGTGATCGCCCTGACCTGGGATCAATGTTAAATAATTGCCTCTTACCAGATTGGGGAGGTTTTCTATTCCTGAAATGGAAACATTAGCTTCTTGCAAAATAAATCGACTACCGCGAGTCAACATTTGACTAAATGACGGTTGGATCGCTGCATGTGCGATAACGTGAGTGTGATCATCACTAAGTTGTAAACGTACGACTTGACCGATTTCAATCCCCTTATACATAATGGATGTACCGGATGGATTTATGCCGCTATTATCAGGTAAATGGATGGTAATCGGTATGCCAAGCCCGGCAGTTTTTAAGTCTTTGTAGAGTTTAAATTGGTGATGTTGTGCTACTTGCTTCCCCCCCTCCGAAGAGTCAACAGCAATGGCTCCACCTACCAGGGTACTTAAACTTTCTAACTGTATATCTATACCATGAACACCTAAATGAGCCCCGAGACCACTGACATTCCAAAACCGGCTTTTAGAGGTAATTAAATGACGATATGCTTCTTTGATTGACGCTTGAATGAGTACCAATTGAGTCTGTTGATCCAGTTGATAGCGAAACACTTCCCCGATAGGAATCTTCTTATACACAATTTGTGATCCGATCGATAATCCTCCTAAATCATCAGCGAGTAGAGAGATAATTAATCCGCCATTCGCGATTAAATCGGATGGTGCATTATCATCAGCAGCAAATACTTTTGGATGTTCTATTGGTTTTGATTCTGTATTACCGGGATGAATGGCAATGTAGTTACCAGATACGAGCGCATCAAGCCCTGAAACACCAGATAAACTCGCTGTCGGTTTGACGAGCCAAAAACGTGTTGAGCTCGAAAGTAACGTCGTGGCTTCTGGATAGATCTCGGCGTCAACGTAAATACGATCAAGTTCTGGGGCCAGCTTGATCGCTTTTATGATCCCGACTTCTAATCCTTGATAACGAATTGTTGTGCGACCAGCGATCAGACCTTGAGCATTAGAAAAATAGATCTGAATACGTTCTCCGGAATTATGAATAGCTTTTGTGATAAACCAAGCAGCCAATAAAACGGTGATAATGGGTAATATCCACAACGGGGAAATCCCTGTATTCCGCTTAATTTCAGGAGAGTAAGAGATGGGCTGCTTATTCATCAGAAGACTCACTATGATTTGTATTAACCGCGATAGAGTCCCATATTAAACGGGAATCTAGACTTTCAGTCGCCAGCATGGTCAAAATAACAACGCAGCCAAAAGCAACCGCGCCGTATCCTGGTGTAAAATTAAGCAATTGGCCATGGTCAATCAAAGATAGCATGATAGAGATAACAAAAAGATCCATCACCGACCACTTACCAATCCACTTAATGATGTAATAGATCGTCATTCGTTGACGATGATAACGAGTACAGTGATATTGAATAGTCAGAAGTAGATAAATCAGCGCTAAAATTTTCACAACTGGTACCACAATACTGGCGATAAAAATAATAGCGGCAATAGCGTACATGCCATTATTGATTAAAGTCACAACGCCGGAAAAAATAGTATCCTCTAGCCGCTGGCCGTGACTAATGAAAATAGAGATAGGAATAACATTGGCAGGGATAATTGCAATGGCGGCCAAACAAGTATAAGCCCATGTACGTTGAATCGATAGTGGCTTTCGGTAATGGAGTTTTTGGTTACAGCGTATACAGTACTCGTTTACGTCTTGAGACAAGTGGCAATAATGGCAATGCATGCGTTTTTGACTCAACTTAGGATAATGACTTTCTGGCTGCCACGCTTCCCAATAGCGTTGAATACTTATTCTACTGATTAACAAAATCGTTAATATTTGTAGGAGCAATAGGCTGTAAAGCGCAGGCCCAATAAAAATATCGGCATAGTCGATTAGCTTAAAACAAGAAACGGCAACACTGACCAGAAAAACATCAATCATCGACCAGGGTTTTAATTTTTGCATGGCGAGCAGTGAATAACGAAAGATATTAAACCAGCGATAATGCAGCGCGAAATGCGCCAGCATGATCGTCATGAGTATCAGTAATGGAGCCAAAGAGCTACAAAAAAAGACCAGAAGGGCCAAAGCAGGGTAACCTTCAGAAGCGATAGCCCATATTCCAGCAGGTAAAGAAGCGGAGATCATTATTCCAAACAGTCGAATGGTTAAAAAGTTAAACCAGTGTGCGAGGATAAGTAGTAGTAGGCAGGTTATTGCAAGCGCAAGGTTTCCAGATAATGAAGGATGAGTACCTTGATATAACAGCGAGCCGCACCGGGGACAATAGGCACTTTGCTTTGGTTGAATGGCAACACGATAAACGGGAAGCTCACAGCCCTGGCACAATTGAATCTGTGTTTCTTTATCTTGCATGTTGACGGATACTTTTATTTGCATAAATAGAATCCAAATTTTCTCGCCGAGTGAACAATCACAGTATCAAGTGTAGTTGAGCTGAATTTATTGGTAGAGAAAAGTCTCACTATCTTTAGAAGTGATAGCAAATAGAAAGTGATTTTCTCTTGAGTTTTTTAAATCGAGCAGATAAAAAGAGTAAATAACACCAACAATGAAGCCAAGATGACTTGTTTTATCTTGATCATGGCTGCACCTTTTTTAGCACAACTCTTTAATGGAAAATGGTAATGAACATAGAGGACTACCAACGCTTAACTCAGCAAGCGATCGCCTTATTGGAATCAGAATCCGATTTAGTCGCAAATCTTGCCAATTTAAGCGCACTATTGAATATGGAGCTGGATAACATTAATTGGGTTGGCTTCTATTTATTACGCAACGATGAATTGATATTAGGCCCATTTCAAGGCCAACCTGCTTGTGTAAGAATCCCTGTTGGTCGAGGGGTTTGTGGCACCGCGGTTGCGAGCAATACGGTTCAACGGGTGGATGATGTCCATGCTTTCCCTGGACATATTGCCTGCGATGCCGCCAGCCTTTCTGAGCTGGTTATCCCTTTTTCTATCCATCAGCAAGTGGTCGGTGTTCTCGATATTGATAGCCCAATGACTGCGCGTTTTTCACCAATCGATCAACAAGGATTGGTTTTTTTAATGACTGAAGTAGAAAAGGTGCTCAATTCACATGCGAACAAAGCATAATTTCGCCTTTGCCTGTGGTTTTTCGTTGTCAGGTCACTATAATACCGAACATATTTATATTTAATGCTCCGCGGGCCAGCCGCATCAACCAGGAATCCTCATGGAAAACACTGAAAAGTTAAAAAACAGCAAAGAAGTGATTGCGTATATTGCTGAATGTTTCCCTAAATGCTTTACTTTAGAAGGTGAGGCAAAGCCTCTTAAAATTGGTATTTTTCAAGATCTTGCTGAACGTCTTAATGATGACCCTAAAGTAAGCAAAACTCAGCTTCGAGCTGCGCTAAGGCAATACACCTCGTCATGGCGTTATCTACACGGAGTAAAAGCTGGTGCAGTTCGGATTGATCTTGATGGTAATGCTTGTGGCGAACTAGAAGAGCAACATATTGAACATGCTCAAACCGCATTAGCTGAGAGCAAAGCTCGAGTGGATGCTCGTCGTAAGGAGCAAGCAAAAAAAGCTCGTGAGGAAGCGAAGGCAAAACCTAAAGCGAAGAAGCCTCAAGCTCGTCGCCCTCAGGGCTCTGCAGCAAAAAATGAGAAAAAACCAGTTGAAACACGCGCTTTACAATCTGATGAACTCAGTGTTGGTAAGCAAGTTAATGTGAACATGGGTAAAGGCAACATGGCAGCGACCATTGTTGAGATTAATAAGGAAGATGTGCGTGTCCAACTCGGTAACGGCCTACAAATGGTTGTGAAGACGGAGCACCTGCGCGCATAAAGGAGATATTCCTACGCATGAAATGCCGTTTAAAATTAACATCAATTGCTGCTAGCTTACTGCTGGCAGCCTTTTCTGTTCAGGCTATTGAAGCCAATCTCAAAATTAACGATCTTCCTCATTTAACGCCAGAAGTTCAGCATGAAACGGTGAGTAAAAGAGTGACTTCGCGTTTTACTCGTTCTCATTATAAACATTTCTCTTTAGATGATGCGTTTTCTCAAGCAATTTTTGCACGCTACATTGGCATGCTAGATTATAACCGTAACTTGTTTACTCAAGCGGATATTGATTCTTTTAAAGATTGGTCATTGCAACTGGATGATCAATTAAAAGTAGGTAATAACCAAATAGCCTTTGATCTTTATAATCTATCCATGCGTAAGCGATTTGAGCGATTTCAATATGCGCTGTCGTTACTAGATAAAGAAATTACTTTTGATTCAGATGATGCGATTGAGCAAGATAGAACCCAATCACCTTGGCCGAAAGATCAAGCCGAAATTGATTCACTTTGGCAAAAGCGAGTTAAATTTGACGCACTCAATCTGAAATTAGCGGGTAAAACATGGCCTGAAATTCAAGAAACGTTAGCAAAACGCTACAACAACGCGATTAAACGTTTGACCCAAACGCATAGTGAAGATGTTTTTCAGGTCTACATCAATGCTTTTGCGCGCCAAATTGATCCACATACCAGCTATTTATCTCCTCGTAATGCAGAGCAATTTCAGTCTGAAATGAATTTATCGTTGGAAGGTATTGGTGCCGTACTACAAATGACCGATGATTATACCGTAATTCGCTCTCTTGTTGTTGGTGGGCCTGCCGCAAGTAGCAAACAGCTGAGTGAAGGTGATCGAATTATTGGGGTCGGCCAAGAAAAAGGTGAAATGGTTGATGTCATCGGATGGCGTTTAGACGATGTGGTTCAACTGATTAAAGGCCCAAAAGGCACGAAAGTTAAGCTACAAGTTTTACCTGAAGGGAAAGAGGCTAAAAGTTACATTGTCACTATAGTTCGCGATAAGATTCGTTTAGAAGATCGAGCCGTCAAATCTCAAATTATTGAAAAAGACGGTAAAAAAATAGGTGTATTGGAAGTTCCTAGTTTTTATGTTGGTCTGTCACAAGATACAGATACCCTAATTTCTGAACTAAAAACGGCTGGAGTGGATGGTATTATTGTTGATCTTCGCAACAATGGTGGTGGTGCTTTAACGGAAGCAACGGCACTTTCTGGACTATTTATTACCAGTGGCCCTGTGGTACAAGTTCGTGATAGTTATGGCAGAGTTAACGTTAATAGTGATACGGATGGAAAAATCAGTTACCAAGGCCCCATGACGGTATTAATTAATCGTTACAGTGCATCAGCCTCAGAAATATTCGCCGCAGCAATGCAAGATTATGGACGTGCGATCATTCTTGGTGAAAACTCCTTTGGTAAGGGGACGGTTCAGCAGCACCGTTCTTTAAATCATATCTATGATTTATTTGAACAGGAGCTGGGGTATGTGCAGTACACGATACAAAAGTTCTACCGAATTGATGGTGGCAGTACCCAAAATCGAGGCGTGATTCCTGATATCATCTTCCCAACGCCAGTCAATGCTGAAGAAACGGGGGAAAGTGTAGAAGATAACGCACTGCCTTGGGATAGCATAGACAAAGCTCAATATGACAAGTTATATGATTTTACAGCACAGCTTCCCAAACTGATTGAGCAGCATCAAGCGCGAGTGATGTCTGATCGTGAGTTTGGTTTTATATTGCAAGATATTGAGAAATATAAAGCTGAAAAAGATGATAACCTATTGTCTTTAAATGAAAAAAAACGTAAAGAAGAAATGGAAAAAGCAGACCGACAACGTTTAGAACGGATTAATATTCGTCAAAAATCTTTGGGGTTAACACCATTTGCTAAGTTGAGTGATGTACCAAAAGATTATGAAACGCCTGATGCATACCTGAATGAATCTGTCTCGATCATGGTGGATATGCTTAAGCTGTAATACGTTTGATTGATAATGAAGAGTGGACTTTATCGTCCGCTCTTTTTTTATCACAACTACTTAGCTTACTATCGGTTTGAAAAGTCAGTCAGGGTAGTATTTGTGTATCAATATGAGGCAAAACCAGGTAAGAATAATCGTATTTTTTTTATCTAGGGGGTTGTTATTAACCCTGACAAGCTTAAGATCACAAGATAATGATAACGGTGATGAACTTTATCAGTTACAGTGATTACGTCAAAAAGGATCCCGACCATGGCGACAAGCCCGCAAGCAAAATATCGCAAAGATTACCAAGCCCCTACGCACACCATTAGTGAGATTGAGTTGCTCTTTGATCTCCATGATAACCAAACTTCCGTGACCGCCATTTCTCACATTCATCAGCAGTCAGAAAGCTCAACGTTAGTACTTGATGGAGAAGCGCTTATTTTACAATCGCTCCAAGTGAATGGTGCAGATTGGAGCAATTATACTCAGACAGAATCAAGTTTGACGCTTTATCAACTGCCAGCGCAGTTTACTTTGAAAATCATTACTGAAATTGATCCGCAAGCGAATACCGCGTTAGAAGGTTTATACAAGTCTGGTGGTGCCTTTTGTACTCAGTGTGAAGCTGAAGGGTTCCGTCGTATCACTTATTATCTTGATCGACCAGATGTACTGGCTAAATACACAACAACCATCATTGCTGATAGAACGCTTTATCCATTCTTATTAAGTAATGGCAATAAGATCGATCAAGGTGAGTTAGAGAACGGCAGACATTGGGTGAAATGGCAAGATCCGCACCCTAAGCCCGCTTATCTATTTGCGTTAGTGGCGGGAGATTTTGATGTATTACGTGATCAATTTATTACGTGCTCTGGACGCAAGGTTGAGTTAGCGATTTTTGTTGATAAAGGCAATTTAGATCGTGCTAACCATGCCATGGCATCACTTAAAAACTCAATGCGTTGGGACGAACAGCGCTTTGGGCTGGAATACGACCTTGATATTTATATGGTCGTTGCGGTTGATTTTTTCAACATGGGAGCGATGGAAAATAAAGGATTAAATATTTTCAACTCCAAATTTGTGTTAGCTAATGAAAATACTGCAACTGATACCGATTACTTAGGTATTGAGTCGGTCATTGGACACGAATATTTCCATAACTGGACGGGAAACCGAGTCACTTGCCGCGATTGGTTTCAACTGAGTTTAAAAGAAGGGTTAACCGTTTTCCGAGATCAAGAATTTTCTTCAGATCTCGGTTCTCGAGCCGTTAATCGTATTCATAATGTCCGTATTATTCGTGGGCCACAATTTGCAGAAGATGCAGGCCCTATGTCTCACCCAATTCGCCCTGAGAAAGTGATAGAAATGAATAACTTCTATACCTTAACTGTATATGAAAAGGGCAGTGAAGTCATTCGTATGCTACATACTTTACTCGGTGAAGACGATTTCCAGAAAGGAATGAAACTTTACATTGCACGCCATGATGGAACCGCAGCTACCTGCGAAGATTTTGTGCTTGCTATGGAAGAGGCCAGTGGTATTGATTTACAACAATTTCGTCTTTGGTATAGCCAATCGGGCACCCCATTACTCAAAATTAGCAGCAGTTATCAAGCCAGCTCATCAACTTATACTTTGACGATAGAGCAAACTACCGAACCAACGGCGGATCAACCTTATAAGCAACCGCTACATATTCCGTTGGATATTGAACTCTACCAACAGGATGGGACGGTTATTCCGTTACAATGTAACGGAGAGGCAATTCATCATGTGTTGAACGTTACTAAGTCAAAGCAAACTTTTGTTTTTGATCAGGTGCCAGAAAAGCCGATTCTCTCTTTGTTACGTGAATTTTCAGCGCCAGTTAAACTTGAGTATGATTATACCGATCAAGAGTTGAGCTTCCTTATGGTGCACGCAACGAATGATTTTGCACGTTGGGATGCCGGACAAATGTTACTGGCTAAATATATTCGGACTCATATTGAATCGATACAGCAAGGAAAGATGGTTGAACTCCCAGATAGCGTGATTGATGCCTTCCGGGGGATTTTGCTCAACGATACATTAGAGCCAGCCTTTATTGCAGAAGTATTGACTTTGCCGAATCATAATGAGGTATCTGGTTGGTATAAACAGGTCGATGTGGATGCTATCGCACAAGTGTTGCATCAATTCAAAGTGATTTTAGCGACGGAATTAGCAGACGAGTTGAGTGCGATTTACCATTTACTGAAACAAGAAGAGTATTCGATTGCCCATGCGGCGATTGGCCGACGTGCTCTACGCAATACCTGTTTAGGGTATCTTGCTTATACTGAGCAGGGTGAACGTTTAGTCAATCATCAATACCAGCAAGCGAATAATATGACCGATACCATGGCGGCCATGAATGCCGCCAATAGTGCTCAGTTGCCATGTCGAGAAGCGTTAATGAATGATTTTAGTGCTAAATGGCAGCACGATGGCTTAGTGATGGATAAGTGGTTTACGCTACAAGGGACAAACCCTGCTAAAGATGCGTTATTGGTGATTAAAAATACCATGCAACATCCAGCGTTTAGCATGAAAAACCCTAATCGTATTCGCAGTCTTATTGGATCTTTCTTAGCGATGAACCCGGTAAGATTTCATGCAAAAACAGGAGAAGGGTACCAGTTTGCTGGCGAGATCTTACGTGAATTAAATACCAGTAATCCTCAGGTTGCTTCACGGTTAATCGATCCATTACTTAAGTTCCGTCTATATGATCAACATCGACAAACCTTGATGAAGAAAGAACTCGAAGCATTAAAGAACTTAGATAATTTAGCCAACGATCTTTTTGAAAAAGTGACCAAAGCGTTAGATTAATAATAAAAATGAGTCGCACAGAGTCGGTACTATGCTTAGCATGAGTACCGACTCAACTGTGGTGCTGAATTGGGCTATGAATCATTACTTTTTTACCCTCAATATCTCTTATCAAACTTTTCTCGCACACTATTCAGGTGCTGCCAGTCACGTCATTGTCATGACTGATAATGGCCTTAAGCTGCAATTGTCTGCGGCAAAATTACGACCATTTCTTAGCCAACTTGGCATCAAAGGACGATTTCGTTTAACGACGGATCAACAGCATAAATTTGTGAAGCTCGAAATGCTGTGATTGGGTAACGAACGTAGCCAACACCCCTGCAGCTTAAAGTGGGAAGGATATATAGCTATGTGAATTGATATACAGCGCACAGTCTTAAACATTTCACGACCAGTGATAGGTTAGGATTGTTAACGTTCAGTTAGCAAATCTTTACAATATTCATCGCATTACTGTAAGCAGCAACTATGCTTACAGCATAACCCTACCTATCTAATATTCTAATATTTGGAGTCGTTTATGACTGTGCGTGAAGGTTTGATGCCGGTTCTCCTAGAAAAAGTGTATCAACTCATTCAAAACCAACTTGATCCTGCCCAACAGCCCCTAGTTACTCAGCTTGGAGAACATCTATTTAGCAATGTCGCACAAGATGATCTTACCAAGCGAAATGAATCCGATCTTTATGGGGCTTTAGTTAGCCTTTGGCACCATATTACCGAGAAAGATTCACAAGCATTGTCAGTCCGCGTGTTTAATCCCACAGTGAGTAAGCATGGTTGGCAATCGACTCACACGATCGTTGAGATAGTTTTACCCGATAGTCCATTTTTAGTTGATTCAATTAAGATGACGTTAAGTCGTTTAGGATTAACGTGCCATTTGATGCTCAACGGCCCCACTCATATTGACTATGATAAGCAGGGGGGAGTGCAAAGTATCCATCAAGGAAAAGGTTCACTCCAGTCGTTATTCCATATTGAAGTAGACAAGTTAAACACCAAGCAAGACATGCTTGCACTGCAAAATGAACTAGTGGGTATGTTGAGTGATGTTACCTTGGTTGTACGTGATTGGAAGCCAATGGTCAGTCAACTCCAATTGGTCATCAACCAACTTGAACAACAAAAAAAATTTATTCCTGTTGAGTCAGCCCATTATCAAGAAACGTTAAATTTTTTACGTTGGCTCGGAGACCATAATTTTACCTTTATGGGGTATAAAGAGTTTGACTTAGTTAATGTGGAAGGGGATACCGAGTTGCATCCCACCCAAGAAGTCGGGTTAGGTCTATTTTCAGAGATAAAGCGGGTTCGGAAAGTGAAGCTGGCTCAATTTTCGGATGCTGCCCGTTTAGAAGCCAAAAAACCATTTTTACTCATTATTACTAAAGGCAATAAACAATCACGCATTCATCGACCCGCTTATACCGACTACATTGGAATTAAAAAGTTTGATCAGAATGGTCGAGTCATCGGAGAGCATCGTTTCACCGGCTTATACACCTCGGCGGTTTATAACCAAACGGTAGAAAGCATTCCCCTTATTCGAGAGAAAGTGCAACGTATTTTGTTGGCCAGTGGATATCGAGTCGGATCTTATGCCTATAAAGCGTTACATAATATTTTAGAAAATTATCCCCGCGATGAACTGCTACAAGCCAATGAAAAAGAATTATTAGCCGTAGGGATGGGAGTGGTCCAAATGCAAGACCGAGATCTTATCCGACTTTTTGTACGACGAGATCCCTTTGGACGCTTTTTCAGTTGCATGGTTTATGTGACCAAAGAGCGTTATAACACCGAGCTAAGGAAACAAACCCAGCGGATTTTGAAAGATTATTTTGGGTGTGAACAAGATGTTGAATTTACCACTTATTTCTCAGAAAGTCCCTTAGCAAGAACCCACTACATCGTGCGAGTGGATAATAATAATGCCAATATTGATGTAAAAAAAATAGAGCAAAATTTAATGGAAGCATCAACCAGTTGGGATGATCGACTTTCTCAAGCGATAATCGCCAATTTTGGCGAAAGTCACGGGCGTCCTCTCGCTAAAGCCTATTTAAGCGCTTTTCCTCGATCTTATAAAGAGAGTGTCATGCCCGGATCCGCCGTCTCTGATCTTGAACGTCTAGAAGCTTTAAATGAAGAGCATAAATTGGGAATGCTCTTTTATCGACCTCAAGAAGAGCAAAAAGACTCAAAAGCAGTTCGACTTAAACTTTATCATCGTGATGAGCCTATCCATTTATCCGATGTGATGCCGATGCTAGAAAACCTGGGTTTGCGGATTATTGGGGAATCTCCCTATGAGATCAAAAAAAACCATGGACAAACGTATTGGATCCTCGATTTTTCCATGCTTCACAAAAGTAATAAACAAGTGGATCTTCGTGAAGCACGAGATCGCTTTCAGCAAGCATTTTCTGCAATTTGGCACGGTGAATTAGAGAGTGATGGATTTAACCGTTTAGTGTTAGGCGCATCATTAACAGGACGGGAAGTGTCTATTTTAAGGGCTTATGCACGTTATATGCGTCAAGTTGGTTTTCCTTTTAGTCAACAGTACATTGAGGAGACGTTAAACCATTATCCAGAGTTAGCTCAAGATCTTGTCGCCTTATTTATGTGTCGCTTTGATCCCAGTTATAAGGGGAGAGAAAAGGGACAAGCGAGATTGATCGATCAATTAACCGAGCAATTTGATCATGTTGAAAGCCTTGATGACGATCGTATTTTACGACGCTATATGGAAATGATTTGTGCGACCGTTCGCACCAACTATTTCCAGGTAGATCATCATAAAAAACCAAAAGCTTGCCTTGCTTTAAAGTTTACGCCACGCGATATTCCAGATATTCCAGCCCCCGTGCCAGCTTTTGAAATATTTGTTTATGCCCCGGATATTGAAGGTGTTCATCTCAGAGCTGGTAAAGTGGCTCGTGGTGGACTACGTTGGTCGGATCGACAAGAAGATTTCCGTACCGAGATTCTCGGATTAGTCAAAGCCCAGCAAGTCAAAAATACGGTGATAGTGCCTGTCGGAGCCAAAGGTGGGTTTATTTGTAAAAGACAGCCTTTATTGAATCATCGAGATGAAATTTTTGCCGAAGGCCAGCGATGCTATAAACGGTTCATCCAGTCGTTATTAGATGTGACAGATAATATTGTCGACGGAAAAATTGTTTCTCCTATCAATGTGATTCGCCATGATGAGGACGATCCCTACCTTGTTGTTGCCGCTGATAAAGGAACGGCTACATTTTCAGATTTAGCAAATGCAGTATCAGCCGATGACCACTTTTGGCTAGGAGATGCCTTCGCATCAGGAGGATCAAATGGGTATGATCATAAATCCATGGGGATCACCGCAAAAGGTGGTTGGGAGTCGGTCAAGCGTCATTTTCGTGAATTAGGGATTAATTGCCAAACGACAGATTTTACAGCAATTGGTATTGGAGACATGGCAGGGGATGTGTTTGGAAATGGAATGCTCCTTTCTCAGCATATTCGCCTGCAAGCGGCGTTTAACCATGCGCATATTTTTATTGATCCGAATCCCGATGCTGATGTCAGTTGGCAAGAGCGTCAACGTTTATTTCAACTCCCTCGATCCAGTTGGGAAAATTACAATCCAGCCTTAATCTCTGAAGGCGGAGGGGTATTTTCCCGTAAGGCAAAATCGATTTCTCTTTCAACTCAGATGCAAGCGATGCTAGCAACCGAAAAGCGTTCACTTGCACCAAATGAATTGATCAAATTGATCTTGAAAATGAAGGTCGATTTACTGTGGAATGGTGGTATTGGCACTTATATAAAATCATCTAACGAGTCGCATGCCGATGTTGGGGATAGAGCCAATGATATGGTGCGTATTAATGGCAATGAGGTGCAAGCTAAAATTATTGGTGAGGGCGGCAATTTAGGTATGACTCAGTTAGGGCGGGTTGAATACGCCTTATCTGGAGGCCGTGTTAACACCGACTTTGTCGATAATGTCGGCGGTGTTGATTGTTCTGATAACGAAGTGAATATAAAAATTCTTTTAAATAGTTTAGTTGCTCACGATGATTTAACGGTAAAACAGCGTAATCAACTGCTTGAATCGATGGAAGATGAGGTGGGGCAGATTGTTATCCAAGATGCCTATACACAGGCTGAATCGATTTCTGTGACTGAATTTCTTGGTCTTGAAACGGTAAAAGAGCAGATTCGTTTTATCCATCATATGGAAAAAGTAGGCTATTTAGATAGAAGCTTAGAGTATATTCCAGATGATGAAACATTGCTTGAAAGAGAAAAACAAGGGCAAGCGTTAACTCGTCCAGAGCTTGCCGTTTTAGTCGCTTATGGAAAAATGCGCTTGAAAGAGGAGCTTGCCTGCGATGAGGTCGCGAATGATGAATTTCATGCTAAGCAATTGATCGATTATTTCCCATCAAAGTTACGCGGTCACTATGCGCAAAAGATGAAACAACATCCTCTACGTAAAGAAATTATCGCCACGGCATTGACTAACCAGATGGTTAATGAAATGGGCTGCAACTTTGTCACCCGTTTGCAAGAAGAGACAGGAGCTAAAGTCGTTGATATTGTTAATGCGTATTCGGCCGTTCGTGAGATTTATCAATTAGAGAAAGTGTTACAAGAGATTCGTGGACTCGATAATCAAGCGGTAAGTTCGGTACAATACGATATGATGTTCCAAGTTCGTCGAACATTACGCCGTTTATCTCGTTGGTTATTACGCAATCGAATAAATCAGTCTTCAGTTGTTTCTGTTGTGGAGCATTACCAGTCTGATGTGCAAAAGATCGCTCAACAATTGGATCTGGTACTAGTCGAAAGTGAAGTGCTAGAGCACAATACTCTTGCTGAAAGCTGGATAAATCAAGGGGTCAGTCATGAATTAGCCCATTATGTTGCGCGCTTATCTAGCTTATATTCTGCTTTAGACATTTCTGCGGTTTCACACGAAAAACAGGTTCCGGTTGAGCTTACGGCAAAACTTTATTTTAATTTAGGTGATCGCCTATCATTACATTGGTTTTTGAAACAAATTAATCACCAGGCCGTCGAAAACAACTGGCAAGCGTTAGCGCGAGCGGCATTCAGAGAAGATCTGGATTGGCAACAACGTCAATTAACCGCGCAAGTTTTGGCGTGCTTCAGTCACACTGACTCGTCAGATGTACTCAATGCACTAGAGCGATGGATGCAAAATAATACTAATGCTTTGCAGCGTTGGGACAATATTCTTAATGAATTTAAAGTTGGATCAGTACATGAGTTTGCTAAATTTTCGGTTGCCATGCGTGAATTGATGCTACTGAACTTAAATTGTCAGGGCGTAGAATAAGCATTGAATTGTTAACCGATTAAGTCAATAATAACGCCCCGTTTATTCGGGGCTTATTTTTTTTCGGAGGCAGTATGCTTTACCGCTTAGCCAGAGCTGGCTTTTTTCAACTGGATGCTGAAAAGGCGCATGATCTCGCCATTCAAAATTTCAAACGTTTCACTGGTACACCTCTCGATCTCTTCTACCGTCAACACCTTCCTCAACGTCCTGTTGAATGCATGGGGCTTACCTTCAAAAATCCAGTGGGCTTGGCTGCTGGGCTTGATAAAAATGGTGAATGCATAGAAGCATTTGGAGCGATGGGATTTGGTTTTGTTGAAGTTGGAACCGTGACTCCTCGCCCTCAACCGGGTAATGACAAACCGAGGTTATTTCGCTTAGTGCACGCGGAAGGAATCATCAACCGTATGGGGTTTAACAATTTAGGTGTCGATCATCTGGTTGAGAATGTTAAACAAGCAAATTATGACGGGATTATCGGCATTAATATTGGTAAGAATAAAGACACGCCGATAGAAAAAGGGGTAGAGGATTACTTAATCTGTATGGATAAGGTTTATCCTTATGCGGGTTATATTGCGATTAATATCTCATCGCCAAACACGCCAGGATTGCGTACGTTACAATATGGTCAAGCTCTTGATGAACTATTGGCGACGCTTAAAGCAAAACAAAATGAACTTGCCGAACAGCACAATAAGTATGTTCCGTTAACATTGAAAATTGCACCAGATTTAACCGACCAAGAGCTAAAACAGATTTGCCAGTCGCTACTAAAGTATAAAATAGACGGAGTTATCGCGACGAATACAACCTTAGATCGAACATTAGTCGAAGGGATGAAGTTCGCGAATGAGGCTGGTGGACTAAGTGGGCGACCATTACAATCTCGTAGTACAGAAGTGATTAAACTTCTTTACCAACAACTTGGTGAACAGATCCCTATCATTGGTGTGGGGGGGATAGATTCTTATGTTTCAGCGAAAGAAAAATTGCTTGCCGGAGCTAAGTTAATTCAAGTTTATAGCGGATTCATTTATCACGGGCCTAAGCTGGTGAGCGATATTGTTAAAAATTTATAATTCATTGAGATATTTTATAAAGTGACAAGGTGACTTTCAGAGGAGATGAATCATTCATTTCCTCTTTTTTTTTATGATGTCCTTCCTAAAATGGCACTAATAGGTAATAAAGTCGTTTACCTCATCGTTTGATTATTCCAGTAAAGTAAATAGAGAGCCAGAATAATGCTAAAACCCAGTGATAAATGGCGTTGGTACTATTCAGATAGCGAAGGCTATTTGATGCTCGATCTCGGCGAGGAGATGGTGTTTCGCACCAATCTTAGTCGCAATTTACTGGTTGATTGTGCGTTTGCAGAAAATCATTTTTCTGTTGATGATGCATCGGATTACCAAACCTATAAAGAATGTGTTAGTGGTTTAGATCTGCCGGAACCTCGTAAAGTTGAATTAGCCCTGTATTGTGTGGCAGCTAAACGGTTCCATAAGCCGGTTCAACCCAGAAGTTGGTTTTTCGATTACCAGCAATCGGACGATGAGCTTGCGCCTCAAGAAGGCGATATGGTCAGTTTACTAAATGGCCATAATCAAGGGTATTTCATTGTTCTCGAAGTAGGAGAGAGCGCGAGCTTATGTGCATTGGTTGATCTGCAACCATTTATTTTAACCGGCTCTAAAACCTTAGAGTTTGGACAAGTGATTAAGGTGATGCACGACAGAATGGCATTAGCCAATCATATTTTACAACCAGAGTCTGTGGCACTGGTTGGTTAATTTTACCTAACTGTTTTCGTTCCTTTGTTTCATTTCCCATCGGCATCTCGCCGATTTTTTTTGCCTACCGTTCGGTCTCTCGTTTATAACACAGTTCAAATTTGGTTAAAGAAGGCGATATTCTACGCATTTTTTCTTTTCTTTTTTTGTTAGATGTGACGCATAGCTATGATAATTCTAGCCAAAATAAAGGAAAAATTCCCTTTTTAGCAACGTTTGTTGTTAAATTACAGCGACTTTATGTGTTTGGTATAGTCCAGATTTTAAGTGAATAAATACTCACTTCTAATGCGAAGCACTAAGAACGATAGATATTTATCAAAGAAACTAAAAAGGCTGAGTCAGTATCGTGGTGATTTTTACTCAAATTGAAAATGTGATTGCAGCATGAGATTTAGGCAAAATTAAATGACTTAACTGTTTAATGATTAAGCAGACTGAGAGTTTTTTGTTAAAATCCGTTGTTTAGCTTAGCCATGGGCTTTAGTTGTCAGCTATAATCTGAAACCATTTTTAGCAGTTAAAGAACACTATGAATCAATATCTAGCGGTGACCTCCAACGGTCTTGAGAATCTATTAGCAGAAGAACTTACCCAACTTGGGATTTCTGACGCCAAACCTGTTCAAGCAGGGGTTAAATTTACTGCCTCTAATGAATGTATTTATCGCTGCTGTTTATGGAGCCGACTTGCTTCTCGATTCGTACGTGTTGTTGCTGAATTTACTTGCCAGAATGATATGGATTTATACCTATCTGCCGCAGCGGTGAACTGGGTGAACCACTTTCATAGTTCAAAGAAGTTTGTGGTGGACTTTAATGGTACTAACCGTGAAATTCGTAACAGTCAATATGGGGCGATGAAAGTAAAAGATGCGATCGTAGACTGTTTTAACAAGAAGAATCTACCTCGGCCATCGATCAGTAAAGATCAACCTGATCTTCGGGTTCACGTCCGACTCCACAAAGAAAAAGCCTTACTCGGTATTGATATGGTTGGGGCAGGGTTACACATTCGTGGCTATCGTCCTGAATCGGGGCGCGCTCCTTTACGAGAAACACTCGCGGCCGCCATTCTTCTTCGCAGTGGCTGGCAGCCTAGTCGAGCATTGCTCGATCCCATGTGTGGTTCTGGTACCTTATTAATTGAAGCGGCGATGATGGCGGCTAATATTGCTCCAGGCTTAAAAAGAGCCAAATGGTGCTTTGAAGCTTTAGAAGACTTTCAACCTGAGCTCTGGGCCGAGATAAAATCAGAAGCGGCCGTTCAAGCACGTAAAGGTGTCAAAAAAGCTGACACTAAGTTTTTTGGGGCCGATAATGACCCTCGTGTTTTGCAAATGGCAAAAGAGAATGCCCGACGAGCCGGGGTTGATGAACTGATTCAATTTGAGTTAGCTGATGCGGCAAAACTGACTCGTCCACAAGGTTTTGAGCATGGTGTGATCGTATGTAACCCACCTTATGGTGAACGGTTAGGTACTCATCCTGGTTTGATTGCTCTCTATACTGCCTTTGGTGGGCAGTTAAAAGCTGAGTTTGGTGGTTGTCAGGCTTCTATCTTTTCCAGCTCTGATGAACTACTGAGTTGTTTGCGTATGCGGGCAGAAAAGCAGTTTAAATTGAATAATGGTGCGTTACCTTGTCACCAAAAAAACTACACGATTGCAGAGCGCGATACTTCTCAATTAACGGATTCATCAAGCCCGTCACTCATTGCCCCTGATTTCGCTAATCGATTGAAAAAGAACCTCACAAAAATCAGTAAGTGGGCAAAACGAGAAGGGTTAGACTGCTATCGGATCTATGATGCAGATCTTCCTGAGTACAACGTCGCGATTGATGTTTATTTAGATCAACTCGTTATCCAAGAGTATGCGCCGCCCAAAACGATCCCTGAAGAAAAAGCGAAACGTCGCTTAACTGACATCATTCGTGCGGCGATTCAGGTGACAGGCACTGATGCAAATAACGTGGTACTCAAAGTGCGTGAACGTAAGAAAGGCGCGGCTCAGTACCAGAAATTAGCCCAGCAGTCTCAGACATTCACGGTGAATGAATATGGGGTCAAATTGTTGGTTAACCTGCATGACTACTTGGATACGGGCCTATTTTTAGATCATAAGTTAACTCGACGTCGTCTTGCACAAATGGCCAAAGGAAAAGACTTTCTTAACTTATTTGCTTATACCGGCTCGGCAACGGTTCATGCCGCTTGCGGCGGAGCAAAATCCACCATGACGGTCGATATGTCAAAAACCTACCTTGAGTGGGCGAAAGAAAACATGAAGCTGAATGGGCAGGTTGGGCGGCAACATCAGTATGAACAAGCGGACTGTTTACAATGGCTAAGCATCGCACAGGGACATTACGATTTAATCTTTATTGATCCTCCTACGTTTTCTAACTCAAAACGTATGGAGCAGACATTTGATGTGCAACGAGATCATATTCTATTGATGGAAAACCTTAAACGAATTTTACGCCCCGGTGGAACCATCGTATTTTCTAATAATAAGCGCCATTTTAAAATGGATATCGATCGGTTAGATGAACTTGATTTACTTGCGCAGAATATTTCAACTCAGACCTTGCCGATGGATTTTGAGCGTAACAAGCAAATCCATAACTGCTGGTTAATTACCCATAAACCACAAGAGCAGGGGCGAGCGTGATTAGACTTTATAGCACCTCAGGTTGTCATTTGTGTGAGCAAGCTTATCAGTTGCTAACCAAGGCGAATATTGCCGATCCGATCACTATTGTGGATATTGCTTTTGACGATGAGCTATTCTCTCGTTACGGTGTCACCATACCGGTGATTGCATTCCAAGGCAGTGAACTTAACTGGCCTTTCGATTTTAATGAATTAACTCAGTGGTTAGAAAATAATGGCATTAATTACCATTCATAACGGGTTACTGGCGTTCGGTGACCATCCTTTACTGGATCATGCAGATTTTGCTCTGCAAGAAAACGAACGGGTTTGTCTTGTTGGCCGTAATGGTGCAGGGAAATCGACCCTAATGAAAGTGCTCGCGGGTGAGATCTTGCTCGATGATGGCAAAATGCAGGTAATGCAAGATGTCGTGGTTTCTCGTTTAGAACAAGATCCGCCACGTAACCAGCAAGGCAATGTATATGACTATGTGGCTGGAGGCTTAAAAGAAGCAGGAGAGCAACTTAAGATCTATAACGATCTACTTGATCTTGTGACTCATTCGCCAACAGACGCCAATATTAAGAAATTATCCACGGTTCAAGAGCAACTAGAACATTCTGGTGCTTGGCGCTTGGAAGACAGAATTAACAATGTGCTTACGGCGTTAAAACTCAATGGTCAAACGAAACTAAGTGAACTTTCCGGAGGTTGGCAACGTAAAGCGGCTTTAGCTCGTGCTTTAGTATGTGAACCTGACGTTTTACTCCTTGATGAGCCAACCAACCATTTGGATGTCACAACCATTGAATGGCTGGAAGGTTTCCTTAAAGATTTTCGTGGTTCCATCATTTTTATTTCTCACGACCGTACGTTTATTAAAGCAATGGCCACTCGTATTTTGGATTTAGACCGAGGAAAACTGAACTCTTTTCCTGGTAACTACGATCAATACTTGGTTGAAAAAGAAGAGCAATTGCGTATTGAAGAGATGCAACATGCTGAGTTTGATAAAAAATTGGCTCAGGAGGAAATCTGGATTCGTCAGGGCATAAAAGCGCGCCGAACACGTAATGAAGGCCGAGTGAGAGCCTTAAAGCAGTTACGACAAGAGCGAAGCGAGCGACGTGAAGTTCAAGGTAAAGTGAATCTTAAAATTGATGATGGATCCCGCTCAGGAAAAATTGTATTTGAAGCGGAAAACCTTAACTTTTCCATTCAAGGCAAACCGATTGTTCGTAACTTTAGTTTTAATATTATGCGAGGTGATCGTATTGCACTGATTGGTCCAAATGGCTGTGGGAAAAGTACGTTACTTAAGCTGTTACTGGGTGAGCTGACCCCTGATAGCGGTCGATTGCACTGCGGGACAAAATTGGACGTCGCGTACTTTGATCAATATCGTGAATTACTCGATCCTGAAAAAACCGTGATTGATAATTTAGCTGATGGAAAACAAGAAGTGACGGTAGCTGGGCGTCAACGTCATGCCTTAAGTTATTTACAAGATTTTCTTTTCGCGCCAAAGCGGGCTAGAACACCAGTCAAAGCGTTGTCAGGTGGTGAGAAAAACCGGCTATTGCTAGCGAGAATTTTCCTAAAACCCAATAACTTATTAGTACTTGATGAGCCCACTAACGATTTAGATATCGAAACATTGGAACTTTTAGAGGATTTACTTGCCAACTATCAGGGCACATTATTATTAGTGAGTCACGATCGTGAGTTCGTTGATAATACAGTGACGACCAGTTGGATTTTTGAAGGTAATGGACACATTGAAGAGTTTGTAGGTGGTTATCACGATGCGCAGCAGCAGCGTCAACAAGTGCAGCAAGCTCGTGCAAATGAAGGTGTGAGGCAGAAACAAGAGCAATCGGTTGAGCCCCCTTTAAAAGCCACATCACCAAAGCCTAAAGCGAAGAAGTTATCGTATAAACTCCAACGTGAGCTGGAAGCTTTGCCGGCCCAGCTTGAACAGTTAGAAGAACAAATTGAAACGCTACAGTTAGAGGTCAATACTCCCGACTTTTTCAGCCAAGCTGTAGAGATTACCCAACCCATTTTAGAGAAGCTGGCTGCTTATGAGCAGGAGCTTGAAGTTGCTTTTGAGCGTTGGGAAGAGCTTGAAGCGATACAACAGGATAGTTAATGAAACGAATGAGTAGTAATACGTTTAAACGGACGCTGGTGAGTGCCGTCATCTTATCTTCAACCTCAGCCTCAGCAGCACTGTATCAAGTGGTTGAGGTTAGCCCATCAACAACCTTTGATTATAAAAGTAGTTATGGTGTCGCCATTCAGCCTGGTATGGTGAATGAACCATTAGGTTGCTTTGCCAATGGAGCAACAGATTGTGCATCATCGTTTAAACTTGCCGGTGAAACGCGGTTAATCGAAACTCATGATGGTGAAGCGATAGATGGCCTTAGCTACCGAGAAGAAGTGCCGTTTAGAATTGATAATACCTTCGTGTATATTCAAGAACTGCGTGATTTTGAGCGTTATTGTAATAACGAGTTACGTTATTCTACTTGTGAAAGTTGGGCATCGATTCGTTGGAATCTTTGGCACAAAGAAATCAATGGTGAGCAAACACCAAATGCCATCGCTTTTATTGAAGACGAAGGGATAGCAATTGATGAAACCAAGAATGTTGTTGTCAATAGTTTGACCGAAGCTGGACAACCGGTCGGCATTGTTTCTGACCTCGGTAATGTAACAGGATATAGGCGTAACTCTGTCACTGCACTCGTTGGTACTCAAGATGTCGACCTTGGATTACAAACTCGATCTTGGAAAACGGATGGTACTTATACTGTAGGCAGTGTAGCAAGCGGAAAAGTAAATAATGAAGGGGATTTTTATATTTCGAAAGGAGCGATTTGGAAAAATTTGAGTCCTAAAGACAGTATGACATCGTTACCTTGGGGGGCTGGAGTTTCTGAACAAAGGGATCAACGTCTCGCACAAGCTAGCTTAAGAGATTTTGTTATTTCAGGTGATAATAAAACACTTTATGCGGTTGGTTTTAACACCTTCTATGATAAAAATCATTATATGCAAGCGAGTATTACTCCATTAACCATTCAAGACGATAATTTAGCTCCAAAAGAAGCGATAGCTGTAAAAGGGGCGACGGTCTATTCTGGTGGCGGTACAAGTGGAGATAGAATCCACACCAATTCCCTTTTAACTTCAGTCAATGCAAATTTAATTGCAATTGGTGAAGCAAAACGAGCAACCGCAGAGAAAGGGGCGTATGCCAATCGATTATTTATTGTGCCGGACGTTTCCTCTTCTTCACCAACCGCTGCATTCTTATCGGGAGGCATTTTCTTTGAAGGTGCAGGGGGTAAAGCGGGCGCAATGAATAACTATAATGAAATGGTTGGCCAAATCGATGCCGATAATACTCGTGAAGTGAGTGGTAAACCACGTCGTAAACGTGGTTTTATTTACCCATATAATGGTAAGAATAGCAATGATGAGCGCAAAAATATCTTTAATAACCAAGCTTGGTGGTTAGATGATCTCACCAATGGTGGTGAGTTCTCAAATAACAATAACCAATACCGCATTATTGATGCAACTGATATTAATGATGCAGGTGTTATTGCGGCCAGCGCATTTAAATGTGTTGGTGGTTATGATTCAACCGCTCACAATGCTACCTGTAGTAATCAAGAAACTACGGTTGCGGTTAAGCTTATTCCAATTGCTGGCGCGACGAGTGAAGATATTGTTCAACGTGGCACCGACGATCAATCGATTGATCGTAAAGGAGCAACGATAGGATTGTGGGCTTTGATGTTATTTGGGCTCGTTGGGTTCCGTAAGAAAGACTAGAAAATTGTTAAATAGGGCACAAGTTCACAGATTTGGACTTGTGCCTTTTTTATGCCTTGAGAAAGTCCATTTATTGGTCAATTCTTAATGATGTGGTCATCAATTTGCCACATCGTTTTAATAGTTGTACGTTAAACACAAGTTACTGTATGAGGACTGCACTATGAAGAGACAAAAGCGTGATCGCCTAGAAAGAGCGCAATCTCAAGGATATAAAGCTGGGTTGAATGGACGTTCACCCGATGAATGTCCTTATCAACAAACTGACGCTCGTTCGTATTGGTTAGGTGGTTGGCGTGATGCTAGAGATGATAAAAACTCTGGTCTCTACAAATAATTTTCCACATACACCATGGATCTTAGCCCCGAAAGGGGCTTTTTGTTTTTAATTACGTACTTATGGCCAATAGGCCCTAGTGCACTATAACTAATTTTATTGTTCTAAAATTAGGCAGCCGGATCGGCTGCCTAATTACCTTTAAAATGATGAAGTATCTTGAAAAAGACCAACTTTTAGATCTTTAGCCACATAAATTTCTTTACCATCCACTAAAACACGGCCATCAGCTAATCCCATGACCAACCTACGATTCACCACCCGTTTCATATGAATTTCATAGGTAACTTTTTTCGCTGTCGGAAGAATTTGCCCAGTAAATTTTACTTCACCGACACCAAGTGCGCGTCCTTTGCCTTTTCCTCCAACCCAACCAAGAAAGAAGCCGACTAATTGCCACATGGCATCCAGCCCTAAACAGCCAGGCATCACTGGGTCTCCGGGGAAATGGCAATCAAAAAACCAAAGATCAGGGGAAATATCCAACTCTGCAAGAATCAGCCCTTTACCGAAATCTCCTTCGGTTTCTGACATTTTGGTCACTCGATCCATCATTAACATATTAGGCGCAGGTAACTGAGGGTAGCCTTCACCAAACAATTCACCACGGCTTGAGGCTAGAAGATCATCACGATTGTATGAATCACGTTTATTATTCATTATTTTACTACTCCAATTTCCAATAGGAAGCATGTTAGTGAACAGGTGTACGCTAAACAACTCCGATCAGTACTAGACAAACCAGTTTTTGATTCGTTCCATGATTCCGTGTGGTTGAATATGTTTTTCAAAATAAGCAATACGAGCCGCAATTTTGCTAATCACACTGTCTTCATCATCCCCTCTAAATGGTTTATTCATAAGCAAGGGAATGGCCTCATCAACAGTTGAGACAGGCCAAATAGTAAATTGGTCATTTTTTATACTGTCGATTACTTGAGGATGAAGAGCCAGATGTTTTAAGTTGCTCTTAGGCAAAATAACACCTTGTTGCCCGGTAAAACCTTGGTGCTGACAGACTCGGTAAAAACCTTCAATCTTTTCATTTAGCCCACCAACGGCTTGAACTCGTCCAAATTGATCCACGGCACCTGTGACCGCGATTTGCTGATCTATCGGATATTCAGAGAGCGCACTGACTAAAGAACAAAGTTCAGCAAGTGAAGCACTATCGCCATCGACTTCACTGTAAGATTGTTCAAAAACAACCGAAGCGGAGAAGGGTAACGGTACATCTAAGTCCAGCGCACTACTGACAAAAGCTTGCATGATCATCATACCTTTGGCATGCAGATTGCCACCCAGCTCAACTTTACGTTCTACATCAGCAATATCCCCATCACCAAAATGGATAACACACGAAATACGTGCGGGTTCTCCATAAGAAATAGGATGTCCTGCAACATCAATGACGGTTAATCCATTAACCTGACCTACTTGTTTTCCTTGTGTTTCGATAATCACCTGACCATCAAGAATATCATCTAACGCCCGCTCTGGAAGATAGGAAGCACGGTAATAGCGTGATTCGATAACTTGAATAACATGTAATTTTTCAATACTTTTTCCTTGAGACTCAATTGCTGATTCTTCAAGTAAAGCACGATGCCACATAAGGCAGAGTGGGGCATAGTGTTGATCTTCGGTGTATCTTGCCCCTGCGGTCATTACCGCTTCAATAGCACCTGAGGTTAATGTCGGTAGACGGTAACGTTCAATCATCCAGCGAAGATAGCCTAAATAAAGTGGCATAGTATGCTGATCGATTTTGATGTCTAATTCTAACTCACTAAATAAACATAAACCGGCATGAATATCTGAGTCCAAAAAATCAATGTCACCGAGTTGATGGCGATCACCGACAATAATCAATTTAATGTTATAAGATTGGCTGGGTAGCTCGGGAAGTAATGAACGTTTATCACAATTAATAGGAGAAATCGATTCACCAAGTACGGCAGATTTTAATTGTGGCCAGCAACGAGGATTTGCTAACAATAAATTAGCAGAAACAATAAGATAACCATTATTAGCTTGCTCTAATAACCCAGTGGATTGGCTGATAATCTGCCCATTTTCAGCTTTTATTTGGCCAAAAAGGGTGGACATATCCAAACTCTCTGTACGAACGATAGGCACTCCTAACCGTTTGTTTTGTATATGTTCTTGCACCAAAGAGCGGTAAACTGAATTATCTGGCGCATTAATTAACAGAACCCGGCTAAAACCCTGTATCTGTATGAAGCGCTCTATGGCTTGAGAAAGGCGATGCTGGGTTTGAAAAAAAGAATGTACCGGAATTTGTTCAAACTGGGCAAATAACAAGTCAAAATCGTCATACTGGGGCGTCACTAAACGCCAGATATCTTGTGTCATTGAGTCATCGAAGTGATTAAAAGAACTGAAATTATATAGAAAAATCTCCGCTACGAATAGCGTTGTTATTATTAATGATCTCTATCGTATTTTTGATTGAGAGAATTGAAAGTTAGCGCCGGCATGGTTACACTGTCACTCAAAATTTATACGGATTTGCCGAATATGAAATATCAACAACTCGAAAATCTAGAATCTGGTTGGAAATGGCAGTATTTAATGAAAAAATGGAAAGATGGTGAAGCCATTACTCGCCATATTGATCGCAGTGAAGCCGATGCGGCGGTTCTGCAGCTCAAAGCTCTTGAACACGAACCCACATTAGTGCTCGATTGGATTGATAAACATATGGCGCTTGCTTTGGATAATAAGCTTAAACAAGCGATAAGAGCGAAGCGTAAGCGGCATTTTAATGCAGAGCAGCTTCATACGCGTAAAAAGTCTATCGATTTAGATTATCGGGTCTGGGAGAAATTATCTCTAAGAGCAAATGAGCTTGGCTGCACCTTATCAGATGCGATTGAATATTTACTAAGTGAAGCCTCACGTAGTGAAAAAGCAAGCCGTGCTGTGACAAGTTTGAAAGAAGATTTAAGTAAATTACTATCCAATTAGGAACGAATAACATGATTTACGCCATCATTATCGCTGGGATTGTCATTTTTTGGTTGTTTGCTGTTGATCGACCCGTTTTAAGGGTGACATTTAAATCCGGCCAGATGACTACAGCAAAAGGGCATTTCCCTCCAACGTTTAAACACAATGTGAGTGATATAGCTGAATCCACACCTTTTGATGGTGAAATGAAGGTATATCATCAGAGAGCAGGAATGAAACTTGTTTTCTCTAAAAACGTTCCTAAAAAAGTTCAGCAACGGATTCGTAATGTTTTTCCTCATCAAGGTTTTAAAAGTCGTGGGAAATCAAAGAAAAGTCACTAAACGCATTTATTGAGTAACAACACTAATTTCATTTCCTTATTAAGTGAATCGAACATTAACCTAATCACACTCGAAAGACTGAATAAATCGCATATGATGTATTCAATTGCATTGATTAGGAGCGTCTGATGATAAAGAAAAGCGTCATGTTAGGATTGATATTAAGTAGTATGGTGATGTCGGCTTTTGCTGATGACGCCGAAACGAATCCAACAGCAAAGAAAATTAAGCAGCAACTGATTAAGCAGCTAAAAAAGGATCAGTTTTCATTATCTGGTTACTGTGACGTATTTATATATATGCGTCATGTCACTGCTAAAAAGGCAGAAGTAAGGAAAGCGACCTCGACGGGGTCATCACATCAATGCAAAGAGATCGAGCAATTGATACGAGTAGGAAAAAAGTATTCTTATCAACAACCGGAATACATTATTAGAATTCATATTGAGGATCGACACTTATAACAATTATTGATGATGCTTCCTATGATTAGAGTTTAAATAGCCCAGGATACCGATTACAACAAACCTCACTTTAGTACGCATTATGTGGCCCGTCATTATGTTGAGGGGCAGTCGTCAGTACCATTGCGCAAGCACTGGCGACTTCATTTGCAGCAGAACGTGGGCAGCTTGCTGAATCGTTCTGCAAAAATGAACCCGTAACATAATGTCGAGTAATACGAATTAAGGTGTTGCCCGTTTTTAAATCACGGCTCGATTTTCTCTGCTATACGCTCGCGTGTAGAGAGAAAATGAGCAGCCAAGCGGAAAGAACGCTAAGCACTTCCCATCATGCCGACACCGCGCGGCAGTTTCCCTCACCGCCTTTTCTGGCCTTATAAGTTCGAAACTCTTCACCACGCCGCGACACGCGACGTTCTACGGAAGCGGGGCGTGGTGTGAGTGGAGAGTACACTATCTTTAATAGTGTACTCTTGTCTAAATATTAGACTTTCTCACTACTGAACGACCAAGCGACTGATTGACGACGACCGACGGAGCGGCACTGAGCGGAGGAGAAGGAGGATTGAAGGAGTGCAGGGAGCAAGCAGCAAAGGCAGGGAGCTTTAGCTCTGACTTGCTGCTTCTGTATGCAAAATCACCAAATTGAGTTGGGGTTACTGTTACACCCCAACTAAGTCCGGACTTCCGGACTATTTCAGCGAAGACTCTCTTCGATATCTCGCACAGTTAACATGGCTTCCAAGTCAGCATCTTTCACGCTCATATAGGTATCGAGCATAAAAAAGAAATGATCCATATCGTCTATGCATTCCCAAGATACCATAGTGATTAGGTCTTTAGGTGCTCCACTTCTAGCGAGCTTTAAAACGAACTCATCAAATGTGCAATGTTCATTCTTTTTACCAAAACAAATCTCGTTTGGCGTGATGTTGAGTGCTTTTGACAGAAGGGCGATTTGCGTTGCTTTAGGTTCAGTCTCCCCGTTCTCCCATTTTAGGTAGGTTTGCTTTGCCACTTTAACTTTTTGAGCTACTTGTTCTTGAGTTAGCCCCGCGGATAATCGAGCCGCCTTTAATACGTCTTTCAACACGTGACCTCCTTAACAGGTACGTTTTTTTATTATCATAACACCACTTTTTAACACCAATGACTTGAAGTAACGAATGTTAATCTGTAAGTTATAAAAAAACGTACTTGACAGGGTTTTGGTGTGTACTTCATTGACCAGCTTTTCATGCAACAACTGCATCCTGACGGTGGACTTCCACTGGTCGGGACGCATGTTATTGAAAGGCTCGATATGGAGTCTGGTGAAGCGCTTCCACCATCTGTAAATCAAAAATTTTTAGAGGGGTCGTTTAGCTCAAAACTGACGATTCGCTGTGATGGTTACAAGGTTAGGGTTATGGGCAATCCGTCCCGTTGGCAAAGAATGGATAACCTGTTTGGCCTAACCACATTGGATGAGTGTGTTGAAATCTACAACCACGTCTTAGCTCAATACGATTTGCCACCGTTCACCAAAATGTCACCGATCATGCAAAACTGATCCACTAACGATCATCGAAAACTGATCCACTTGGTATCATCCGTTTATTTTTTATACGGGTGATTTATGTTAACCAAGGAGACATTTGTGGATATTCATGTTCGCTTTGCACAAGGCCAAAGCATTCGTAACATTGCCCGTCAATTAGGCAT